>NZ_JBNGCJ010000259.1:0-817 GCF_049974785.1 Vibrio genomosp. F10 str. 9ZD137 | reverse complement strand
CAGAAGATGCTCTAAAGTCGCCTGTACACGCTCGATATCGACAAGGCGTTTGTCGATGAAAATATCATTGGCTGATGTAATCGCAATGAACACACCCGCGTTATTCTGGCTCACCGCACTAGACGCTTGAGGACGATTCACCTCAACACCAGATTCTCGAACAAATGAACTGGTTACGATAAAGAAAATTAACATGATGAAAACAATATCTAGCATCGATGTCATATCGATATGGGCATCCTCTTGTTTTGCATGGCGTCTGCCTAATCTCATTGATAGATCCTCATCGATAACTCCTTAATGACTTTTCCAATTTAAGCAACGCATAGTGACTTCTTTTCGTTAAACGAGAATGTATGAATACCCCGGCGAGAGCGGCGACCATTCCTGCCATCGTCGGTAAGGTCGCAAGAGAAATACCAGACGCCATCAGTTTGGGGTCGCTACTGCCTTGATTAGCCATGACATCAAACACCGAAATCATTCCCGTGACCGTGCCTAACAACCCTAGCATTGGGCATATCGCAACCAGTACTTTAATAAAATTGATGTACTTAAACAGCGATATTCTCGCTTGAGAGATCCAACCGTCACGCATCGCCAATGCATACCAGGAAGCGTGATCATTTCGCTGTTGCCAAGCTTGTATCCATTTCTGTTTTTCTTTGGGAAATACCCACAACAAAAAATAAAACCGCTCAACGACAAATAGCCAGGTTAGAACAACGACAACAGCAAGCCACCAAAGGACCTGCCCCCCTCGGTTCATAAAGTCCAAAATAGAATCAAGATCCAACGTCGCGAGCAGACCTGTCAT
>NZ_JBNGCJ010000258.1:0-5896 GCF_049974785.1 Vibrio genomosp. F10 str. 9ZD137 | reverse complement strand
AGCCCAAGGAACGAGCGTTAACATCTGTGATTCATTGATAAACTGACGATATTTAATCAATGGTGGTGAATGCATTCCTGAGATATACACTAACCCATTAGGGTCTTTTGAAAAGCGTTCCATATTTTTTAGACTACGAAGCGAATTCCCACGATGATCTAACACGACAAACTCTACCGGAACACCACCAATTTGATCGCCAACTTCCGAAAACGCGACACGAACCCCCTGTTCAATTGATCGTGCTGATTCAATATGCCCTGTTCTATCGGCATCTAAATAGACTCGAAATACGTTGGGTTCGGCAGCAAATAGAGCGGAACAATATACAGTGAGTAAAACCAGCAACCATTTAGTCATAATAACCATTCCATTTCTTATTCATTACCTATCATCAAGGGGAGAGGGTAAATGAAAATAGTCGAGCGTTAGCATTCAGGATCTTTAAGCTCTTCTTTTATATTTAAAAACTGCGCTTTATTTTGCAAAAACAACTCTACCAGTTTTGGATCAAAAAACAGCCCTGATTCGGATTCAATGTAGTCAAATACTTTTTCAATTGACCAAGCGTCTTTGTAAACACGCTTTGAACACAATGCATCAAAAATGTCCGCCAGCGCACAAATCCTTCCATAAATAGGGATGTTTTCACCACTTAAACCGTTAGGGTAGCCATTGCCATCCCAGCGTTCATGATGCGTACCCGCTATGATTGCACCCGCATCCAATAGCTCTAGTTCAGAACCCTGTAGCATCTGCTGACCAATTTCAGCATGAGTTTGCATGATCGCCCACTCTTCTGCATTTAACTTAGCGGGTTTATTTAAAACGCGGTCTGGAGTGCCTACTTTACCAATATCGTGCAGTGGCGACGCAAATAAAATGGTTTCGCATTGCTCTTCATTCAAACCATACAGCTGTGCCAACAATTCACAATAACGGGCAACTCGTTTAACGTGATAACCGGTTTCATTCGAACGGCTTTCTACCACTTCGGTTAATCGATAAATCACCTCTCTTTGAGAGTTTTTCATTTGCTCATTCAGGTCAATATTTTTCAATCCCACCACTAAGTTCTCGGTAAACACTTCCAGTAAATGACGATCGAGTTGCCCCAACTCTCGTCCCGTGGCGATATAAAAAGCCACCGCATGATTGTCACTTTTACAGTAAATAAGAATTTCTTCACCATCAAAAACCGAACCATTATTTTGTCGAGACTTAGCGACTAGACACTGAAACGGTAGCTCTTCTAAACACGTGTATTTATCCTGCGTGTTTTGAAACAGACCCGTCCCACAAATGACATCTACCTTACTTTTTCCATCTTGATTTTGAGTACCAGAAACTTGGGCCTTGGTCATTGGTGTTAAGTCAATCAGCATGGTGTCGTTGACATTAATAAGCGTAATAATTTGATCGAGCGCAGCTTTTGAAAACGCGACAAAACCCAATTTATCCATCACATTTTTGGTCGCAATGACCACTTGCTCCATCCCCATCTTGCTTTGCTCAAGAATCATAATGTGTTGATAGGCTCGCAAAGCGGTAAGTGTTGTGGTGTAGAGTTTCTGCGCTGTCAATTCCGTTTTGGCTTTGTAATCATTAATGTCATAGTCTTTAATCACTGATTGCTCTGGCGATTGACCTGGTTGGCCTGTTCGCAACACGATTCGAACATTGAGATCACCGTGCTCATCTCGAATCCATTTTGCTAACTCTAACCCAGCGTGATCCGTTTCCATAACCACATCAAGCAGCACCATTGCTATGTCATGATTGGTTAGAAAAGCGCTTTCTCCTTCTTTGGCGGAATACGCACTAATAAAGTTCAGCGGTCTATTTTCAAATTCAAAGGATCGCAATGCCATCTTGGTGACGCGATGAATCTCTTCATCATCATCGACAATCAGTACGTTCCAGGGTTTTTGAGGCACTTTATCCTGCGCTTCTTCTTCATCGGCAAAAAAATCATCATTAAACAGATCATCGCTCATTGATTTACCTCGATTGGCAGAATGATATTAAATTGAAGGCCCGACGGCTTTACGTGGCTGACTTCCACTTGGCCATTTTGTTGCTTGATAATATTGTAGACAATATTCAGGCCAAGCCCGGTACCACCTTCCTCTCTTTTGGTGGTAAAAAAAGGGTCAAACAATTGAGTGAGTATCGTGTCGTCTACCCCGCTACCTGTATCAAAATAGCAAATGTGTATGTGTCCGTTTTCACGTTTAGCGGTAATTTCAATGCTGCCTTTATTGCCTTTATCAAAACCATGAATAAGCGAGTTATTGACGAGGTTCGTCATGATTTGATTCAGTTTCCCTGAACATGTTCTAAACACCAGATCACTATCAACATTATTCACAAAAGTGACGGGCTTATTTTTGAGTTTATGATGAAAACTGTTTTTGATGTGGGTCACCGTCTCTTTCAAATTCACATCAAATATGGAATCAATAGTTTGTTCTACCGCGATTTGCTTGAAGCTCTTAATTAAGTCGCTGGCCCTCATCAAGTTATCTTGAATGATTTCTCCGCTTTCTAACGCGCCCTCTAAAAAGTCTTCCAGCTGCGACTTTTTCATCGTCTTATTGTCATACCGTTCGATAATGGATTTGGTTTCCAATAATAAGTGTGATGCTGCGGTGACCCCTATGCCAATCGGTGTATTGACTTCATGAGTCACGCCAGCCACCAACGCCCCTAAGGAAGCCAGTTTCTCTAACTCTATAAGTTCTTTTTGTGCTTTCTCCAGAAGTCGTGCTTGCTCATTGAACGTCAAGTTTTCCTTGTTGCGAATGGGTTGGATACTCTGCTCATTTGAAGGTGTGGGTGTGACTATGTTTAAGCGGTAAAAATAAAGACCGTCGATGCAGGTGACTTCCGCTAGGTTCATAGAAAAACCGCTGAAGTCGGGGGAGTTTAATTGCTCAGGAGTGAGGTTTGAAAGAAACCTCACGATATCTAAAGCACCTTGATCTAAAGTGCCTTGATCTAAAGCGTCTGGCGAAAGTGTCTTCAATAGCCCTTTACTTTGGCATACATAATTTTGTTCAGGATGATAAAGCACCAGCAACTCTGACGAGCCAGAGCAATACTGTTCAGCCCAATTTGAAACGCTCATAAGCACCTACACGTTTTGTTTACTATTTAATTTAGTTCAAGCAGACACTTATTTCTAATTAATGAGTAATTTGTTGCTTAACTTTTTCCTACGCTATTTCTAATCACCTTCTTTCTGTGATTGGTATAAGCCTCATTTTGTAAGTCATGACCGAATTAGAAGTATAAAAAAACGCCGAAGATAATAGTCTTCGGCGTTTTTGATTTGAACTTAGCGCTTTTAAATATAGGGTTTAAAACGTAGAACCGCTATTTCTTTAGGCTTGCAGGCTTGTTTTTGTTCACAATCATCTTGCGCAATCTTGCTCGCTTTTCTGCTGAGCCTTGATTGGAGTCAGATGGGTTGTTTGTTCTTGTTTTGCGATTTTTAAACGCCGGTTTGGAGTGCATTTTTTCCAACAGCGCATCACGATTCTTTGGCTCATAACCTGCTTGCTCTACTCGATAAATCGTATGACCTATCAACGACTCAACTTGCTGCAGTGTCAACTCTTCTTCACGGCTTACAAAGGAAATGGCATGCCCTTTTTGACCAGCACGACCAGTGCGGCCAATGCGATGAACGTAATCTTCTGCCAAAAATGGCATGTCGAAGTTCACTACGTGAGGCAAGTCTTTAATATCTAGGCCACGCGCTGCAACGTCCGTTGCAATCATCACGCGAGCTTTGCCTTCTTTAAATTCTTCCAGGGCTCTTCTACGGGCACTTTGTGCCTTATCGCCATGGCATAACACGGCTTTAATGCCATCGAGTTTTAACTCTTTTAACAGCATATTGGCAGTTTCTTTGTAGTTAACAAATACCAAGACTTGTTTCCAGTTTTTACGACCAATCAGCTCTGAGAGCATTTCACGTTTTCGCTCTTGATCAACTGGGTAAACAACATGTGCAATGGTCTCTGCTGTCACATTTTCTCTGGCGACAGAAATGCGTTTTGGCTGGCGCAAAATTTCGCCTGCCAATTTATTCATTTGTGGCGAGAACGTCGCTGAAAAGAGCATAGTTTGAGGCTTAGTTGAGATTCCGCCCATAATGGTTTCAATAGAGGAGATGAAGCCCATATCGAGCATGCGATCCGCTTCATCAAACACCAAGAACTCTAAGTTCACCAATGAGACGTTGTTATCATCTAAATGCTCAATCAATCGACCCGGTGTGGCAACTAATACATCAACACCTTGCTGGAGGCTTTTTACTTGCGATGACATTTTCGCCCCGCCGTATATCGCAGCAACAGAAAGATCGGTGTACTTAATGTAGTCTTCAATGTTTTGCGCAATTTGAGCAACCAATTCTCGTGTTGGCGCAAGAATAAGGGCTCTCGCTTGATGGCGATTCTTTGCTTTGGGCTTATCAAGCAATTGCTGAATGATAGGCAAAGAAAAAGCGGCGGTTTTACCCGTTCCCGTTTGGGCGTTCGCTAGAATATCGTGACCACGACGAGCATGGGGAATGGCTTGCTTTTGTACCGGTGTTAGTTTTTCGTAGCCGCACTCCGACAGTGCTTTCACAATTTCTGGCGCAAAATTCTGAGATGAAAATGACATTGTTGTGTTCCTAAAATCTGACGGCTACGACCACAAACAGCATAACCAAAAATAAGGCCGAAGATTATAGAGCAATACCCGTTAGAACGGCACTATTTTTGTGACTTCGACCTCTCATTGGATAAATTTCGCTCAGCAAAGGAGCAAAATGAAAACCAATAGGCCCCCTATTCTCTCTATGGTAAGGTTGCGGCCAGAATTTCCATATCGTTTATTGGGTACTGTGAATGCCATTTTCTCGCCTAACTTTGAGTTCGACTCTTATTCATGCTCTTCCTAGCTCGTTTCGTGCACCGACTGACATTCAATCACAGGCGATTCCTATCGCTTTAAAAGGGGGCGACTTACTTGCCATCGCTCAGACAGGAAGTGGCAAAACACTGGCTTACGGCCTGCCCATTATAGAAAAAGTACTTGAGATAGATATTCATAAAGCACTACTACCAAGCGCTATTATTGTGGTACCTACCCGTGAACTGGCGGCTCAAGTGACCACAGAGCTACAACTGATTGCCACCAATATTGCGCAATTGGATCAAACCCAGAGCGTTAAGATTGTCTCAGTGTGTGGGGGCATCGAAAAAGAAATTCAAATAGAGCAACTGCAACCGTCACCACACATCATCGTCGCCACACCCGGGCGCTTATTGGATTTGATTCAAACTCGTCACCTCGATGTAAGTGGTATTCATAGCGTCGTGTTTGACGAAGCGGATCGTTTGCTCGATATGGGGTTTTGGTCAGATATTCAAGCCATTAGCAATGCCCTGCCTAACAATCGACAAACGATGATGTTTTCAGCCACACTGCCCGATGAGCTCAAAGAGCGCCTTAATACTCAGTTAAAACAGCCTTCTTATGTCCAGGTAACGTTGGCCAACCAGGTCGCTGACAATATAGAAGAAAGGCTTTTCTTGGTGAACAAAGGCAGTAAAGCCAAGGCACTTATTCAACAGATACACAGTGAAGGTTGGCAACAAGTTTTGGTGTTTATTGGTGCAAAAGACAATGCCGATGCGCTGACAAAAAAACTCACGAAAGCGGGTATTGATTGTGCAGCACTGCATGGCAATAAAACTCAACAAGAACGTGAATACACACTTGAGCAATTCAAAAACAAATCCATACAAGTTCTCATTGCAACGGATCTTTTAGCCCGAGGAATTCACATTGATCATCTTCCTGTCGTCATAAACTTCGAACTCCCTTCCGATCCGAT
>NZ_JBNGCJ010000257.1:0-1120 GCF_049974785.1 Vibrio genomosp. F10 str. 9ZD137 | reverse complement strand
CCGCTCTTCCGATCTGAAGTTATTGATTAACTTAGTCGTGTGACCTGCACCTAGTGCGCCTAGGTGGAATACGTTTTCGCCTTGCTCTTCTAGAACTGGCTTAACTTTATTGAATGTTTCAATATCACCAGCAGCCATAATGTTCAACAAACCATCTTTAGCGTGTGCAGGAGTACGTCCTAAAGGAGCATCGATCATGCCTGCGCCTTTTTCAGCCAGTGCTGCACCGATTTTTTGAGTGGAAGCCGGGATAGAGGTACCGAAGTCAACAAGCACGGCACCTTCTTTAATGCCTGCAAGAACACCATCTTCACCGTAAACAATCTTTTCAACAACAGCTGAAGTGGTAAGACAGAACTGCACGATATCACTCGCTGCAGCTAACTCTTTAGCCGAAGTAAATGCGGTCGCATTGCCACGATCAATAACACGAGCAACAGCTTCTGCATTAAGATCCATCACGTTTACGTGGTAACCGCGTGTTTGTAGGTTTTCAACCATGTTGCCGCCCATAAGACCAAGGCCGATGAAACCAATGACAGGTTTAGTCATGTCTAACTCCAAATATACTATTGTATGATTAATTAATATGAAGCATATACGGCTATTCGAATTTAATCAATCGTAAATTTAGCAAAGTCGTCCAGAAGTAACATTTTTTTGATCAACGTATCGTTCAACGATTTTAAAAGCGTCCTATACACGAATGGCAATCGCCAATAGCAGACGCAATAAACTAGGCTTATAAGTAGGGGGAAGGCTCTACAACACATGTAGAGATTGATATTTCTTTGTCTATACCCAAAGCCTCTAAATGAAATGTAACTATGCCATCCAAGGGGAAATGATTCAGTTCAACATCATTAATTAGGTGACCACTGATCGTTAAATTGATGGTTCAAAAACAACCGTTAATTTTAAAATCCTTCACTTTATCACTTATCGACATACTGCTACCCGTTGACAATTAGTATGATTTAATCATGCAACAACTTAAAAGAAACCGATAGAGGGTTGTCACTAAATACCTATGAACAACAATAGCGTTCCTTATTGGCTAAATCGATATAGCGAGGCAATAGTTACGTCTTTACGACTGACTAACCGCTTATGCTGAGCC
>NZ_JBNGCJ010000256.1:0-19266 GCF_049974785.1 Vibrio genomosp. F10 str. 9ZD137 | reverse complement strand
TAGATGAAGGCATCGTTAATAACCGCCAGCAGTGAAATCGGGAAAGAATCGATCATTAGGCAAACGCTGCACTTGAGTCACCAATTGCCCATCATCGTACAGGTCAAGCTCTCTCCACCCAGGAGCACGCTTATCTAAAGCGAATTCATCGGAGTTAGGTTTAAACTGAATGCACGTTGATGGTGTCGCCATAACGCGTACACCGTTGAACTCTCGATCCATATCCTGATGAACATGGCCACACAAGATGGCTTTAACATTACTGTGCCTATCAAGTACCTGCCAGAGCAATTCACTGTCTTTCAACGTATGCTGATCTAGCCAAGCACTGCCCACTAGAATCGGATGATGATGCAACAACACTAAGGTATGACGATTAGGGTTAGCACTCAATTTTTCATCCAATAAATCCAGTTGCCGATCACTCAAGCGCCCATGAGGCATTCCAACAACTTGAGAGTCAAGCATGATCACTTGCCAATGCTCACCTATGTATAAGTGCTCTATATGCTGAATTTGAGGGGAAGGAAATACTGTGCCCATATTCGGCTGATAATCATGATTACCAGGCAACCAATAACAAGGCTGTTTGAGTGGCGCAATCCCCTCGGCAAAACGCTGGTATGACTCGACACTATGATCTTGAGAAATATCTCCCGTCGCCAAAATAGAATCAAAGTTAACACCAGAATCTTGAATCATAGAGACCACAGCCTGAAAACTGTCTAAGGTATTTACGCTTAGAAGGTCACCGTCCGCAGGCGCAAACAAATGAGTATCGGTAATTTGTAGCAGCTTAATCGGTGAAACTTCTGCTGGACTAGGGGACAATTTCAAAATCAAAACCTGAAAATTTACATGACTAATGATTAATATTAATGGGATCTTGGCTAATGCCTTGTTTCAGGCAAAATGTCAGCCAATCTCCTAAAAAACGATTGATTTGTGCTTTCTCATCTTTTTGCATCATTCTAGTGTTTGGATAATCATAACGTGGTTTTACTCGCCCAAAATGCTCACTAGAAAAAACTTCTGCTACTCGGGCATCGTGATATAGCCTGACAGACATTTTAGGTAATGGAAATATTGGAACGTCATCACTCTGACAAACATCCACTAAAGTTGTGTACTTTGTGACCTCACACACTTGCAATTGATACGTCATTGCTGCGGCTTTATAACAACGAATATCACCAACCTTTGCATCAATTGGCAACAGCGCATTGAGTTTCGCATAGTTAGTCTCATACACACGCATCAACTCTGCGAGATCAACATGATACGTTTTATTGATCATTTTGATCGCCACTTGGAGACAATATCTCGGTGATTAAGCTCCAGCCATTGAAGAGCAATAATAGATGCACCATTTTCAAACATTCCCGACTGTACGCCTTGATACGCCTCTTCTCGAGACATCACATGCACGCGAATATCTTCACCTTCATGTTCAAGGCCATGTGTACCAAACGCTTTTGATGCATCGACTTCACCAACAAAAACGTCTAATTTTTCAGAGCAGCCACCCGAGGATGGATAAAATGCGGTAATTTTTTCCAATTGACCCACTTCAACACCCGCTTCTTCAAGCATCTCTCGACGAGCCACATCTTCGGCCGTTTCACCCTCATCAATAATCCCCGCGACTATTTCTAATTGCCAAGGAGAACGATGTTCAAGAGCGCCGACACGAATTTGCTCGACGATGACAACTTGATCGGTCGTGGGATCATAAGGTAACACAGCGACGGCGTGCCCACGCTCAAACATCTCTCGTTCGATGGGTTCACTCCAACCACCATCGAAAAGTCGATGACTAAACTGGTATTTAATCATTTTAAAAAAACCGCTAAAGACCGTTTTTTTTGATAACAGCTTTACATCACTAGGAGTAAAGCGAGTCAGTGACCTGTTTGAGTCTTGCATCTAAGCACCTCTATATTGTCGTCGTCATCATTTTACCTAGAGTTGCCTCTAAGCACCAAGGATAGTTATCAAATATTCGTATGATATTTATAAATTTATTTTAGTTAAGATTATCAATATTGAGTCGCCTGACAGCAATCTGTAAAAATATGCAAAAATTCGAGTAAATTACCATCACTTTAGGGTAGACTTTGCTTTAGATACCCTCTTTATATTCTAGGCAGGAATGAACACAATGAAAAAACTGCTACCTGTATTCATCAGTGCGGCACTTGGCGCCATGAGTACCTCTGCATTCGCTGATACCTTTGCTGACATTTACAATCACGCAAAAGAAAATGACCCACAACTTTTAGGTGCTGCTGCACAACGTGATGCTGCTTTTGAAGCGGTGACGTCAAGCCGCAGTAGTTTGCTTCCTCAAATCAATTTAACTGCGGGTTATAACGTTAATCGTAGTAATCAAGATGGTAGAGAAAGTGATAAACTGAGCGCTGGGGTGAATTTTTCTCAATCACTTTACAATCGTTCAAGCTGGGTGACGCTCGATACCGCCGAGAAAACAGCCCGTCGTGCAGATTCCGCATACGCAGCCGAGCAGCAAGGCCTGATTCTTCGTGTTTCTTCCGCTTATTTCGAAGTACTGCGTGCTCAAGACAATCTTGAATTTGTTCGCGCTGAAAAAGCCGCCGTGGGTCGTCAATTAGAGCAGACAAAACAGCGTTTTGAAGTGGGCCTATCAGCCATTACCGATGTTCATGATGCCCAAGCTCAATACGATGGTGTTCTTGCTGACGAGGTCCTCGCAGAAAACGACCTCATTAATAGCTATGAAAACCTACGAGAAATCACAGGGAGAGAGCACTCAAATCTTAACGTTCTAGATACCGAGCGTTTTTCAGCAAGCAAAACTGAAACACCAGTGAAAGCGTTGGTTGAAGAAGCTGAGCAGAAGAACCTAAGCTTATTGACTGCGCGTATCTCACAAGATGTAGCAAGAGATAATATTTCTCTAGCCAGTTCTGGCCACTTACCTTCTATTACCTTAGATGGTGGCTATAATTACGCTAACGACTCTAGTGATGATTACGCTCCTCCTTATAGTAGTAATAACGACTTCAACATTGGTGTAAACCTTTCTGTACCCTTGTACACGGGTGGTAATGTTACCTCTCAAACCAAGCAAGCAGAATTTGCTTACGTCGCAGCAAGCCAAGATTTAGAAGCGACATATCGTAGCGTTGTCAAAAATGTTCGCGCATTTAACAACAACATCAGCGCTTCAATCGGTGCACTTCGAGCGTATGAGCAAACGGTAGTATCGGCAACCTCCGCATTAGAAGCAACAGAAGCGGGTTTTGATGTGGGTACACGTACGATTGTTGATGTGCTTGACTCAACACGTCGTCTCTACGATGCGAACAGAAACTTATCAGACGCTCGTTACAACTACATCATCAGCGTTCTTCAACTGCGCCAAGCAGTCGGTACGCTAAGTGAACAAGATGTCATGGACGTCAATGCAGGGCTAAAACCTTCAACCTAGTTTATTCATAGATCTAGGTTTCTTATAAGTTAAAAAAAACCGCTGTTTATCAGCGGTTTTTTATTGAGTGGAAAAGCTTAACCGTCAAAAGGACAGCATATTCGATTAGCCACGCCCACCTTTAATCGCATCAATGATTTCAGTAGTTGAACAGCCATCTTCGAAATTCAGCACTTTGACCTCTCCACCCGCCGCAATGACTTCTGCACCACCAGCAATATCTTCCGGCTTATAATCGCCACCCTTTACCAATAAACTTGGTAGGACTTCCGAGATTAATCGCTGAGGTGTATCTTCGCTGAATGGAACAACCCAATCAACCGCACCTAACCCAGCTAACACCGCCATACGGCGATCAGTCGGGTTAATTGGTCGGCTAGGGCCTTTTAGGCGTTTAACAGATTCATCCGTATTGACCGCAACAATCAAACGATCACCTAATTCCGCAGCGTGGTTCATATAAGAAACATGCCCCGCATGCAAGATATCGAAACAGCCGTTAGTCATGACCACTTTTTCACCTTTCGCTCGCGCACGTTTTACCGCTTCTATCAGCGCAGCCTCAGTGATCACCCCATAATCCGTATCTTGACTACCATGAATCGCTTCCGCCAACTCAATAATAGAAAGTGTCGATGTCCCTAATTTCCCAACGACTACACCCGCGGCAGCATTAGCCAACGCACAAGCTTCATCCAAAGGCTTACCTGCTGCAACTGAAGCTGCGAGTACAGAAATAACGGTGTCACCAGCGCCAGTCACGTCATACACTTCTTTGGCTAGCGTTGGCAAATGAAACGGGTCTTGACCTTTACGCAGCAGTGTCATTCCATGCTCACTACGAGTAACGAGCAGTGCCTCAAAATCAAACTCTTCGATCAGTGCAAGGCCTTTTTCGACAAGCTCTTCTTCCGACTTCACACGACCGGCAACCAATTCAAATTCGGCCATATTTGGCGTCAGTAGTGTTGCACCACGGTAACGTTCAAAATCTGCCCCTTTCGGGTCAATAAAAACAGGAACATTGGCAGCGCGCGCTTTTTGAATAAAGGTCTGAACGTGTTCCAACGCACCTTTAGCGTAATCTGACAGGATCACAGAGCGTACATTGGGTAACGCTTGCTCCATGCGCTTCAACACTAAGTCGGGATCTGTGTTTTCAAATTTATCTTCGAAATCTAGGCGAATTAATTGCTGACCACGGCTCATTACCCGCAATTTAGTAATGGTTGGGTACTCTTCAAGCTCGACAAAATCACATTTTACTTTCAGTGAGCTTAAAGTGTTTTTTAATACTTGAGCGGGTTCATCTTTACCGGTTAAGCCAATAATGTGAGCATGACCGCCCAATGAAGCAATATTCATGGCTACGTTAGCCGCGCCACCAGGACGCTCTTCATTGTTCTCGACTTTCACCACAGGAACAGGCGCTTCAGGTGAAATGCGCCCGGTTGGACCATACCAGTAACGATCAAGCATCACATCGCCGATGATAAGAACGCCTGAATCGTTGTAATCAGGTAGGATTGGTTTCATTGTGGATCTCCAAAATTCGTAACTGAGCCGAGTTTAACACAAGGTTTTTTATCACTAAACTCTCGGCTCATATTTGTACCGACTCTCAATGCCATCCCCATCTTTATTCGAGCCACTGTTTCCAGGCTTGAATAACAACTTCACGCTCTTGAGTAAACTTATCTTCTGCCACATCCGCCTCCAAGTTCAGTAGATTACGGTGATGTATTTGGTCGCGCATTTCGGTATATGCCTTGATTAACCCCATCGCTTGTGACTCGTCCATCACACCTTGAGCGATCATGGATTCAAACAAACGAATATTGTCCGACCAACGAGAAAGCTTAGGTTTTTCATGGCTGTAATTAAGAACCAAATATTGCGCTAAGAATTCAACATCCGTGATTCCACCGGGATCTTGCTTAAGCATAAATCGCCCCGCTTTTTTACCACCAAGATGATCGCGCATTTTCACACGCATGTCCGCGACCTCTTTCTTCAGTGTCTCTTTCTCACGAGGCAAACACAAAATATCTTGCCGGGTTTTTGCAAACGCTTGATGAAGAGGCACATCCCCATAGATCATCCTTGCACGCACAAGGGCTTGATGCTCCCAGGTCCAGGCATCGTTGTACTGATATTCGTCAAATGCTTCTGCTGGACTCACCAAAAGGCCAGAAACCCCAGATGGGCGTAATCGAGTATCCGCTTCATATAAAATGCCAGATGCCGTTCTGGTAGAAAAAATGTGGATGATTCGCTGAGCAAGGCGAAGATAGAACTGCCTTCCATCGATTTCCTTCTTGCCATCGGTATACACGTTGACTGGGCAATCATGCATAAAGACAATATCAAGATCCGAATTGTAGCCAAGCTCCCATCCTCCCACTTTTCCATAGCCTATGACCGCAAAACCTTTTCCGTCACGGTCTTGGACGTGAGTTGGAGCACCAAACTTCTCCACCATTTGCTGCCATGCTTGATTGATCACAGCCGCCACGATAGCTTCAGCCAAATACGTTAAATGGTCACTCACTTCAGTAACGGGTAAGACACCGGCGATATCCCCCGCCGCGATACGCAAAATACAAATTTGTTTAAATTGGCGCAACGCTTCCATTTGCTGCTCCATATCATCTTCTGGGATACGGGCTAAGTAATCTCTTAATTCGGTTTTGTATGAATCCAATTCCACAGGGTTGTACAACTGCTGTGGATCAATCAACTCATCAAGTAAGATTGGGTAGCGCCCAAGTTGCTCTGAAATCATAGGGCTTGCAGTACACAGGCGAACCAATTGTGTCAGAGCCGCTGGGTGCTCATCGAGTAATTCTAAATACGTTGTCCGAGTAACAATTTTATGCAACAAATGCAGCACTCGAGAAAGACCAAATCGGGCATCTTTATGAGAAAAAACACTAGAAAACACTTTCGGCATTAATCGATTTAATACCTCTCTGCCTCTCGGTCCGAGCGTTTTCTTCGCCAAGTCTTTCTTGTACTGATAAATCGTTTTAGCAAGAATTTCGGCCTCTTGTTGGGCTAAGTCACTTTGCAAAATGCTTTCAACCACATCTTGTTCGGCGGCCATATCCCAAAGTTCATGAAAATGCCCAGCGACCACATCGCATTGCTCTTCGTCTTGGCCAATGAGATTTTCAAATACCTCATGCACATTCGACATGTGTAACGAAATCTCTTGCGTTAATAACGGGTAACTAGCAAAATCCATTGCCGTCGCTAGTTTTAACTGATCAATATCTGAATCGGGCAAGGTTTGAGTTTGCTTATCTCCCATGGCTTGAAGCAAGTTCTCTGTTCGACGCAAGAATAGATAAGCATCCGATAATCCATTCACCTCTTTTTCTTCAAGCAGCGCTAGCTCTTTAATAGCTTGCAGTGTTTCTAACAAGCCTCGACCGCGCAAACTAGGCTCTCGCCCACCACGAATGAGCTGGAAGACTTGAGCGATAAACTCGATTTCCCTGATACCACCAGCGCCAAGCTTAATGTTGTTTGTCAGTCCACGGCGTCTCACTTCACTGCTGATCATCGATTTCATTCTGCGCAATGACTGAATCGCACTGAAATCGATGTAACGACGAAACACGAATGGCCGTAACATCTGTCTTAGCTCTTGATATTCTGGGTACATTTCACTGCCCATGACCCTTGCTTTGATCATTGCATAACGTTCCCAATCTCGCCCTTGCTCTTGATAATAATCTTCAAGTGCTGCGTAACTCATGACCAATGGGCCACTTTCTCCAAAAGGACGAAGCCGCATATCAACCCGATAGCAAAAACCATCGAAGGTATGTTGATCAAGCGCTTTAATGATTCTTTGCCCCAAACGAGTAAAGAATTGAGCATTAGCAATGCTTCGCCTCGCCCCTTGGGTTTCTCCGTTTTCTGGATAAGTGAATATCAAATCAATATCAGAGGAAAAGTTAAGCTCTCCACCCCCAAGTTTACCCATACCGATGATCAGCATCGGTTGAGCAACCCCTTCGCTATTGCAAGGTGTTCCCCATTCATTGCAACAAACCTGATATTGCCATTGATAAGTTTCAAAGATCATCGCTTCCGCTAGCTCAGACAGGTGTTTTAGGCTCTCTTCAAGTGACCAAGAAGCCAAAAAATCCCGCCAAGCAATGTACGTCATTTCACTGTTTCTAAATTTCCTCAGCACTCGATGCCCAGCCGCTTCATCGCTGCATTGCGATAATCGTTGCCTCAGGTTTTCACGATAATTAGCGTATCGCGACTTATCTTCGAGCATCTGTGGCAAGGCTTGAATTAACCCTTCATCTCGTGGCAGAGCATCAGCAATAAACTGGCTCAATCCTGCTATGATTCTCAGTTCATCAAGTCGCTCTTTGGGCCATAGCTCAAAGGTTTTATTAGTCATTAGTGTTTCAAATACAGAATCTGAAATTGAAATAAGTGAAGGGGGCAACGACATGATTCTTCCTTGTACTGATCTTGGGTGCATTCTACAAAAACTCATTATACCAAACACAGTTATAGCAAACTTATGCCATAAAAAAACGCCCACTAGACTTAGTGAACGTTTTTATCATCAGAACGTGAGTTTAGACTTTGAATGATGCTATTTTATGGTCTAACTCTTCGGCATTATTTTGCATGATTTCAGACGTTTCCAGTAACTCGCCGATAACAAGTACCGAGGCTTCAACTAGCTCTCTAACATTGGTTAGATTTTGATCCATTTCACCTGCCACACTGCTCTGCTGGCCTGCTGCGGTCGCGATTTGGAAATTCATATCATTAATCTGCGTTACTTGGCTAACAATACCGTCAAGCTCAGTGCCTGCATTGGTCACCAATTCGACACCTTCCGCCGCTTCGACCACACTTTTTTCCATTAACTCTACCGCTGAGGTAGCACTGCTTTGCAATTGACTGATCATTTCTTGAATTTCAACCGTTGCTTGTTGGGTTCGCTGGGCTAAGTTTCGAACCTCATCCGCAACAACAGCAAAACCGCGACCGGCTTCGCCAGCACGTGCGGCTTCAATCGCGGCATTCAATGCTAATAGATTGGTTTGTTCTGAAATACCTTGAATTGTGCCAACCACGCTACCAATCGCGTCCACACTATTTTCGACTTGGTTCACGGCTTCAGCAGAAGCGCTGATGTCTTTTGCCAATACACTCATTTTTGTCACACTGTCTTGTACAAAGCGCTGACCCGTTTGAGCTTGTTCGGAGGCACTTTCTGTTAGCGCAGATGCATTTTGTGCATGATCAGCAACCGTCTGAACCGTTGAACTCATTTCGCTCATTGCCGTCGCGAGTTGATCAATCTCATTGAACTCTTCTTGCGTTGACTCTTTTGTCTCAGACATGCTCAGTGTCATCACTTCAGTCAGTGCTGAAAGCTCTTGTGAGGACTCGACTTGTGTTTTAATCATGTCTTGCAATTGTCGACGGGTAATTTCCAATTCGCGTGCAACATCGCCATATTCATCTTTACAATCCATCGCGATTTCTATCGAGAGATCTTTGTTGGCCATCTGCTTGATCGAATCATTCAAATACTGTGTTTGGCGCAGCATAATTCGAGCGGCAGCCAGCAATATGACAATAAAGAAGGCAATCATGATAACCGTTTGCCACACAACCTGAACCAAATAAGCTTCGTAATGTTGTTGGGCAACGTCTGCGCTTGATGTGGCGACTAAAAGAGCATTATGAAACGTACTTGCATCCCACAACTGTTTGCAAACGATCAACACCGTGCTGATCACCATGAGTAAAATCATCTTTGGAACTAAACGAGTATTGGTAATTACCCGCTCCCATGGTTTGAATACCATACTAGCCATTGTCCGTTCTCCACGATTATTATTGATATTTTGCATAACGTCGCACTCAATATAGGATAAAAATCTTCAATAGACTCATGTATATTAAGTGCATTGCTTTCAACTAACGCATCAGCCCTAGTTGCTAATTTATTTCGAGCCTCGTATGAATAAAGATGATATCAAAAACGATACAAGACCCATGAGCTTATTATCACTGATACTGTCTTTTATGGCGCTATTTGTGATCTCGGGCTTATTGTTTATGCCGATCAATCCTGAAACTCGTCAAGTACTTATCGGCTTGGACACTTTAATCTGTAGTATTTTCATTCTGCAACTTTCGATTGATTTGATCCGATCCACAGACCGAGTGCAATTCATGAAAACGCACTGGATTGATTTCCTTGCTAGCCTACCAATGATTGAACCACTTCGGTACGCTCGTCTGTTCTCGATCCTTCGTATTATCTTGGTCATTCGATCGGGAAGATATGTCTTTAGTCAGTTATTTTCTGATCGAAAAGAAACAACCTTAGCCTCAATTTTATTGCTATTAGTGTTTTTACTGACGATAGGTTCGAGTGTCATGCTGTTTATTGAAGGCAAAGAGCCGACCGCTAACATTCAGTCAGGCAGTGATGCTTTGTGGTGGGCGCTCGTGACCATTTCCACCGTGGGCTATGGTGATCACTTCCCAGTGACAGAAGCAGGAAAGATCGTGGCTGCGGTATTGATCATCTGTGGTGTAGGGTTATTTGGTATGATATCAGGCTTAATTACCTCAATGATCACCTCCCCCTCGAAAGAGCAAGCTCAACAACAAGAAAACAAGCACCGACTATTAGAAGAGATCGTCTTACAGCAACAAATCATTATTCGGCGGCTAGAGAAACTTGAACAATCTGCGCCACTCGATAACACCAAAGACTCAGATAACACCAGCCATTAGCACGAAACGATTCAGCACAGCTCCATAAGCTCTGAACCAGTTAGAACCGTTGATCTATTTAAGCAAAAAAATAGAGCACTTCTGCACTCTATTGTATGTTTTTTGCCGTCTGCAACTCTGCCTAATGTTGCCAGTATGGTTCAGCCTCGACACTGATTAAACGGGTTTGCTCCATGGCATGCAAAATTGACGTTTCTTGACGACCCAACCAACGTTGAAGTTGCTCTTTTTCATCGCCTTCAAGCTTATCAACCAATCGCTCTAATGGTTTCAGCATCAGAAGATCATCAATACCTTGCATTAGATCTGCCCAAGGGAGGCGGAAACTGTTGCGTTCATCCGCGTCATAAAGGCTGGCAAAGCCAACCCCTGTATAAAGATTACGCATCAATCGATACTGCTGTTCAATATATTCTAAGCTGGTTAATGCTCGCTCAGGAGGAAAAGCTTCAATCAACTCAGCCCAAGTTCTGTCTAATTGCTTGATAGAGAATGGAGAGATTGAGTGTGACATTTGGTCACGCGCTTTATCATCAAGAAACGGTTGCCAGCCTCGGGTTAAAATCCACCGACTTAAATCGAGTAAAATTCCCGTGTAGCGGGCTGAAGAGAGCAATGTCATCACATCCTCTCGAGTTGGCAACGAATTTTGAACTTCTTGCAGCTCAAACACGAGAAACTTACGCGCTTCTAATTTTCTAAGTACATGGCCTTTGTCTTCTAATAAATCATCGAGGTAATCATATTGCTTTAACCAATCTAACTCTTGCTCTAACCATTTCAATTCTTGTCGCAAAATGGCACTGGCGCGTCTAGGAACAATGCCTCCATAAATAGTCAGTGTCTGACGTATAAAGCTTAATGAATGGCGAATTTCATGCAGCGCCTGAATAGATTCGCGTTCTGAGTATATTTGCTCGTGGTAATGCCAATGGGATAATGCATGCTCTAACGAATTTACAAAGCAAGACTCAACACTGTCAGTGCGATTCGTTTCAACTAAAGAAAGAGGCTTCACTTCATCGGCTGTATACCCCAACGCCAATCGGTAACCTCGAGCGGCTTTGCTCAAATTTCCCAGGCGCATACCACCATGCTCACTAAATTGACGAGCTAAGGTAAAAAGAGCATCTGTTTGCCCTGATTTCAATTCAAATTCGACTTCACAAATAGGATCGTGCTTGTCACCAGAAACCACGTCACCTTGATCAAACGCGACTTCTACTTGGCTGCCATCGGCCATGCCAATGAGCCATTGCTCTCGGTTAAAATTGGTGGAAAAAAGAGGGATAAGCTGTTCCTGTAACGTATCTACGTCACGCTGTGGGGGCCAAATATCTTGAGGGTGCAATGAAAGTAGTGGCGAGTTACAAGTATGCTCAGCGTTAAATTCCGGTCGTTGGTGCAACCCTGCAACAACACGACCTGCTGTTTTTACCGTTTGAATAAAAACATCATCAAAACGTCGAATGCGTAAGCCGGTATCATGCTGACGTAACCAATGATCTGGCGTATCAAAATAGGTATTTCCTAACTCTCGGCTACTGTGCTGAAGCACTTTCATGTCAGCGATCTTTTCTCTTAAGATTTCTGAAAATTCGGGTGAAACAAAAAACTTCAGTTCTATCTCGGTTTCCATAACTGTACCTTTCAAAGCAGATATCAACAGGATATTGCCAATATCGTTACTGGGCAAGAAAGAAATATCACCTTAATGATGATCTAAAACAGTTTTAATGAGTGATTTAATGGGGTAACATGCGCGCCTTTATAGCCATCGTTCAACATTTCGCCATGAAATGGTGTATGTTCTTTTTAGGTTATATTTAACAGGTTGAATGGCCATGCCAGTAAATACGATAATGGGGTTATTTGCAAAGTCCCCTATTAAGCCTTTGCAGCGCCACGTAGTGTGCGTTAATGAGTGTTGCTCTCATCTGGTTAACTTTTTTGAAGTTTCTTCAAAAGGTGATTGGGAAAAAGCAGCAGAAATTCGTGCTCAAATTTCTCATTTAGAGAAAGAAGCTGATGTGCTAAAGCGTGAAATTCGCCTCAAACTTCCTCGCGGTTTGTTTATGCCTGTCGATCGTACCGACATGCTTGAGCTTTTGACTCAACAAGACAAGCTTGCCAATTTAGCCAAAGACATTTCTGGCCGAGTTTACGGTCGTCGTTTGGTGATTCCTGAAACTCTTCAAGAGAATTTCATCGTTTATGTTAAACGTTGTCTCGATGCAGCCAATCAAGCTCAGAAAGTAATTAATGAGTTGGATGAACTGTTAGAGACAGGCTTTAAGGGCCGTGAAGTGACGCTTGTTGCAGAAATGATTAATCAACTTGATTTGATTGAAGACGATACTGATACCATTCAGGTTCAGCTTCGCCAGCAGTTAATGGCCGTTGAATCGGAATATAACCCAATTGACGTTATGTTCTTATACAAGATTCTAGAGTGGGTTGGTGGCATTGCCGATCAAGCACAGCGTGTAGGTGCGCGTCTTGAAGTTATGCTTTCTCGCTCTTAAATCACAAGTAACCCTTTAACGAAGAGCTAAATTAAACACGACAAATTAGGCGATGAGTATTTTCATCGCTGATGGGTTTGTCGCGTCTAAATTTTGTTCCGCTTGTTATTAAACAACTAGGTATTACGATGGATATCATTGCTAACCACGGCACGCTTCTAATTATTATTGCAGCAGCTTTTGGTCTACTAATGGCTATTGGTATTGGTGCAAATGACGTTGCGAATGCAATGGGCACCTCTGTAGGCTCAAAAGCACTTACAGTGAAACAAGCAATCATCATTGCTATGATCTTTGAATTTGCAGGGGCTTACCTTGCTGGCGGTGAAGTAACCGATACGATTCGCAAAGGCGTAATCGATACAGATTTATTTGCTCATCAACCTGATGTTTTAGTTTTCGGTATGCTATCTGCTCTACTGGCAGCTGGCACCTGGCTATTGGTCGCGTCTTACATGGGCTGGCCTGTTTCAACCACTCACTCAATCATAGGCGCCATCATTGGTTTTGCTTGTGTCTCTGTGGGCACAGAAGCCGTCGACTGGGGTTCTGTACAAGGTATCGTGGGTAGTTGGCTCATCACCCCACTCATATCTGGCTTCTTTGCTTACATGATTTTTGTCAGCGCGCAGCGACTGATTTTTGATACAGAGAATCCACTCTTTAACGCCAAACGATTTGTTCCTGTGTATATGTTCATCACAACAATGGTGATTGCGTTGGTTACCATCAAAAAGGGCTTAAAACACGTTGGGTTACATCTAAGTAATAGTGAGGCTTGGATGTGGTCAGCTGGTTTTTCTGCACTCATCATGGTGGGTGGCTACCTTTATATTCAAAAGAAATTTGCAAACCGCGAAGACGATCATGGCTTTGCTGGTGTGGAAGGTATCTTCACCGTGTTGATGGTTATCACCGCTTGTGCGATGGCATTTGCACACGGCTCAAACGATGTAGCTAACGCCATCGGGCCTCTTTCTGCGGTTGTTTCGACGGTTCAACACATGGGTGAAATCACAGGAAAGACTCAGATCGCATGGTGGATTCTTCCTCTCGGCGGTTTCGGCATTGTTATTGGCCTTGCAACCCTTGGACGTCGGGTTATGGCAACCGTAGGTACTGGTATTACAGAGCTAACACCAAGCCGAGGTTTTGCCGCTCAATTGGCGACAGCCTGTACGGTTGTTCTTGCATCAGGAACAGGCCTACCGATTTCGACTACGCAAACGCTTGTTGGTGCCGTATTAGGTGTCGGTTTTGCACGCGGTATAGGCGCACTAAACTTAGGCGTAGTTCGTAATATTGTCGCTTCTTGGATTGTTACCCTTCCAGCGGGTGCATTGCTGGCAGTAGTCTTCTTCTATGCAATCCAAGCCATGTTTATTTAATTTCTGAGTTTTTGATTTGTAAGCGTAACGTCATTATTGACTCAAACGCACAGAAAGGGAGGCTTTGCCTCCCTTCTTTGTTGCATGGCCCAGCGAAAATTCATACTATCTGTTCAATAGAAATATTAATATCATCTAGATTGTTAAAGGATTTACTGTGAAAAAACTGATTTGCATGGTTTTGGTCTCTCTAATGGCCATCCCCGCAGCTTTTGCTCAAGACCGCTACATCGCTGATAAACTGTTTACTTACATGCACTCAGGACCCAATAATCAGTTTCGTATTATTGGCAGTATAGATGCTGGTGATAAAGTGAAACTCCTCTCATCCAATAAAGATACCGGATACAGCGAAATTCTTGATTCGAAAGGCCGCAAAGGTTGGGTTGAAACTCGATTTGTCACACGCCAAGAAAGTATGGCGATGCGTTTGCCTAGACTTGAAAAAGAACTGACCACGGTTAAAGCTCAACTTTCCAACGCTCGAGATAATGCTGATAGCGAAAAAGCAGGACTGATTGACTCTCTTGAAGTGCGTAATCAACAAATTTCTGAACTTGAACAAAATTACAGTGATATCAGTAAACAACTGACGGCTTCTCAAACCGAAGTTCGTGAACTGCGCGCTCGTATCGATACACAAAAAGAAGACCTACTACTTAAATACTTTATGTATGGTGGTGGTGTCGCAGGCGGGGGGTTGCTATTTGGCTTGCTACTTCCGCACATTATCCCTCGTCGTAAGAAATCACCAAACGGCTGGGCTTAATTGATTTGAACTAAGTTCATAGTGAATCCACGCAACATTTATAGAAAGGTCACATCAGTGACCTTTTTTAATCGCATTATTTTTTAATCGCAGTGCTTTCTCAACAGCCGTTAATATACTGATTGAGAATGGCTAACTGCCACTTAAAGAGTTATCAAACCTATTCAGCTAGCCTTTCCAGTCGTACAGGGCAGGAATTTCAATCAACTGACCTTCATAGTTGATCATGCAATATCGCTGCTTTATCTCAACAAGAGTCACTAAGTCGTTTATCTTATCGCCCTCAACAAATTCACTACCATTGATCTTAACCCAGCGTTTGTCGACTTTACTTGAGTAAACATGAGTTTGAAAGTTCATCGCAGGTAGCAACCCTTGAAAGTCAGCGCCACTTTGTACCAATTTAACGGAACTGATACTCAGGTCCTGACTTGAAGTATCTTGGGTATTGGCATTAAAAGCCTCTGTGGACGGAGAGCCCCCCTTTTCATTCGACAACATAGACTGCACTCTAAATGCGATCTCGGGTGAAAACTGACTTAAGTCGAGTTCAGACAAACGCTCAAGAGCTAAAGCATCTGTCTCTTCCGCTTTCTCTTCATGCGTGGCATGCCCCACGATTCTTGTATTACTTGTTTCTGCATTCGCACCTTCTTCACCCCTAGGAAAGGTCTGTATCGTTTCTACGGCGGAGATTTTCTCCTCTGAGCGGTAGGTGGTTTTTAAGGTTTTAATCGGTAAGTTAGGCAATACCGTATAGCCACTTTCAACCTCAATAATGTCAGGAATGACCTGAATCTCTGACGAACTCTTCGGGTTTTGATTGTGGTAAGCGCTATAACCAAGCCAAGTCGCCGTTAGCGCCACTGGCAGAATAAAACTCGTCACGACCATCAGTCTTGATACCCTTGGTGGTGAAGCAGAGGAAGCACTCTGTTTGTGGCTGGGCAAAGCTTCATATCGTTGATGATTTTGTTCTGAAATTTTCAGTGCTTTTAATATCTCAGACATCAGTGATTCTCTTTTAGTGCTAATCGACTAGGTATGACGGCTTCAGACTTAGCTTTCGCTAAACGAAGCATCGAAGTGTCAATCATCGCAGTGCGAATCATTGAACGTTTTAAAGCAACCGAGCTCAACTCTTTAGCCGTTGACGTTTGCAATGAAGGGGCGCTTTCTTGAGTCAGTAACTCCAGTACTTTTAAAGTTTGTTTCCCTGCAATACCATCCACTTCTATACCCTGCCAGCGTTGAAACACTTTTACTTTTCTTTCTAAACCTTCATCGAAACTTGATGAGTTACTCGCGCTCTCACCTAGCAATGCAGACAGTTTGCTATCCAGCTGAGAAATAGGTTCACCCGACATGCCTTTTTTTAACAATTGCTGAAATTCTGATCGCCAAACATAATGATACCTTCCAGTCCAAATTGATTTAAGCCAACGCTGATCGAAACGTACTCTTTGATCGTTGAATAACAGCTCAATAGTGTCATCATTATGTGCCCGATAAAGAACTGCATAGCTTCCGTTTAGTCCTATATCTAAATGAAGCACAGCAGGCATATTCAAGGCGAGTAAGTCCTCCCAAACACCGTCTTTATATTCGCAGTTAAAAAGTCGAAACGCCGATTCAGAGGGCATGCACAGTTGATCGAGCACACTCGCTTGGTATCCCCACACCTGATACAAGTCTGCAATACTTTGCTCTAAGCTTGATGACTGCATAAGCAGTTGCTCTAAGTTAGGTGAGAAAACTTCCCGAGTTATTTTTGGGGGCGTAATAACAACAGATTCCGTTGCAAACTCATTATCTATCAGCTTATCTAAATCATGAGGCGCCCACCAATAAATACCCAAAGAAGCGATAATACCAAGGGTTAAACTGATCATAACGGGACGATAACGGCTCACAGAGGGTATTGGGTCAGTGACTGCAAAAGAAGGCTGAAATAGCATGACGTTGTTACAAGCCTGCTGAATAAGAGACAGATTGAGCTGCTTGATTCCCGACTGATACGCGGACTTCAACGCCGCATCACACACCAGGTTGATCAGTCTTGGGATCCCTTGCGTTTGAACTGAAATGTACTTCATTCCGTTGGTCGGAAACAGTGAGCTATCGCCTCCAGCAGTTTCAAGACGAAACTGTATATACTTAACGCCTTCTTTGACCGTTAAAGGCAGCAAGTGATAGCGACCTGTAATTCTTTGTGCCAGTTGACGCAGTTGAGGAACTTTCAGTTTTTCCTGAAGTTCTGGTTGGCCAATCAACAATACTTTGAGCAATTTATGACTGTCCGTTTCGAGGTTAGTCAATAAGCGAAGTTGCTCTAATACATCGGCTGCCAAATGCTGAGCTTCATCAATCACCAGCAAGGTTTGAATACCTTGCGCATGGTTAGCCAGTAAAAACTGGTAAATGGCTTGGCTCAATTGCTTCAAAGAGGCCGCATTAGGGTATGGGACCGAAAATTCATCACAAATCGCTTCGAGAAGTTCAACATCCGAGAACGTAGGATTAAGAATAAGCCCCGCTTTTGTCTCAATGCCTAGGTTGGCGAGCATCACTTTTGCGACCGTGGTTTTGCCTGTACCAACCTCTCCGGTGAGCATAGCAAATCCACCACCTTCGCCCAGCCCCGCCTCTAAGTGCTGAATGGCTTCTTTGTGGCGTTGGCTTAAAAATAGATAACGAGAATTGGGAACAATGGAGAATGGCGGTTGGCTAAAAGAAAAAAAGTCGTGATACATCATTCTCATCTCTATAAATTAGTGGGTTAAGAAAGTACCATCACTCACAGTAAACGCCAATGGCAAACAAAACATTTAAGGGTTTAACGTGCAAGTATACTTAGTCGGTGGCGCTGTCCGCGACCAATTACTCAATATCGATGTCTATGACAAAGACTGGGTTGTCGTGGGCAGTAGCCCTAATGAAATGCTCGCTCAAGGGTTTAGCGCCGTTGGAAAAGACTTCCCTGTGTTTCTCCACCCAAAAACCAAACAAGAGCATGCTCTTGCTCGTACAGAGCGAAAAACAGGCGCTGGCTACAAAGGCTTCGAGTGTTATTTCTCTGCTGACGTCACTTTAGAAGAGGATCTCCTTCGACGAGACCTAACCATCAACGCCATTGCGCAAGATAAGCAAGGCAACTACATCGACCCTTACGGCGGGCAAAAAGATTTAGATCAGCGGATCTTACGTCACGTCTCTGATGCCTTTACTGAAGATCCTCTCAGAGTACTTCGTGTGGCTCGTTTTGCCGCAAAACTAAAACACCTTGATTTCTCCATTGCTCCTGAAACCATGGCACTGATGAAAACCATCAGCGCCTCTGGTGAACTGGAACAGCTAACCGCGGAACGCGTTTGGCAAGAGTGGCATAAATCATTGTCGACCAATGATCCTCAGGAGTTTCTTTCCGTCTTACAAGAATGTGGCGCTTTGAACGTTGTCATTCCTGAAATATCTCGCCTATTTGGTGTACCACAACCAGAAAAGTGGCACCCAGAAATAGACACCGGAATACATACTTTGATGGTGGCCCAACAAGCGGCGCTCCTTTCCCCTTCATTACCGGTGCGCTTTGCTTCGCAAGTACATGATTTAGGTAAAGGAATAACACCAGAAAAAGAGTGGCCTAGCCATAAAATGCACTGCCATACCGGTATCAAACTGATCAAAACACTCTGTAACCGAGTTCGTGTACCCAATGAGTTTAAAGAATTGGCTGTACTTGTCTGTGAACAGCATTCCAACATTCATCGAGCCGATGAATTAAAAGCCAGTACCAAGCTTAAAATACTCAATAAATTTGATGTATGGCGCAAGCCAGAAAGGCTCAATGACATTTTACTGTGCTGCATGGCTGATAGCCGAGGAAGAACAGGGTTTGAAGACATTGACTACCCTCAAAAGGCTATTTTTGAATCCGCTTATAAAGCGGCGTTAAGTGTCAATGTTCAAGATATTATTTCAGATGGTTTTAATGGCAAAGAGATCCGAACTGAAATGGATAAGAGACGTATCGAAGCCATTGAACACACCTAGAAAGAGTCTATTTCTAAAGCCATGTTTCTGATTCGATGACGACCCACAGCGCTATGATGTCACTGTATTGATTCATGTTTCACCTTCGCATTAGACAACGCGTATTATTTGAAGAATTTGTCACACGCTTTAAACGCCCCACCGAAGTGAAGCGTTTAAAGCGTTAAGCAAGTAATTCGTTAGGTTAAAAACCGAGTGGAATTATTGACCTTTAACTTCTTTAAGACCGCTTCCTTGAATATGGAGGAGCGCGCTCACCTA
>NZ_JBNGCJ010000255.1:0-2511 GCF_049974785.1 Vibrio genomosp. F10 str. 9ZD137 | reverse complement strand
GCTGAACCTCTCTTCCTATCTGTTTTTTCAGCCATACTGACATTGGGGATACTCGTATTGTCCGAAATTGTACCTAAAACAATCGGAGCAACATATTGGCGTCAATTATCACCCGTATCTGCTGTTATTCTATATTGGATGGTTTGGGCTCTTACGCCGTTCGTTTGGTGTTCAGAACAAATCACTAAACGACTAGCTAAAGGAGTTCAGGCACCAAAAGTAAGAGATGAGTTATCAGCGATGGCGACACTCGCAAAAGAAAGTGGAGAGTTTGCGGAAGGTGAGTCTAAGATATTACATAACCTACTTAACCTGAGTAATGTGCCAATCACCCAGGTCATGACACCACGTCCAGTGGTATTTAGAGCAAGTGCTGAGCTGACCATCGAAGAGTTTCTCGCAGAACACGCAGGAACTCCTTTCTCTCGTCCTTTGATATACAGTGGTTCTAAGGACAATATCCTCGGGTTTGTCCACCGGTTAGACCTATTCAAACACAAGCAAATTGGTGAAGAAAATCGACAACTAGGGTCAGTTATGAGACCAATTCATGTCGTCTTGAACACAAAATCGGTACCTGCAGCCTTCGAACAAATCATGGCACTACGCCTTCAGATCGCTATGATTGTCGATGAATATGGTACGGTTCAAGGCATTGTCACACTAGAAGACATTTTTGAGCACTTAATTGGCGAAGAGATCATTGATGAGGCTGATCACTCTGTAGATATGCAGCAACTCGCTTTTGAACGATGGGAAACTTGGAAGAAACAGCATGGATTAATTGAAAGCCAAGCGGATGGCGAGCGATAGTAACCTTGAAGTCTTACTATCGCCTGCTCACTAAAGAGATATTCCAATGTTGCTTAGAGCTTCGTCTTTTAATTCTTGGCGCAAATCCTTAATCAGCTCTATGTCTCGCTCTTGGGATTCTCTTAGTGGTCTAAATATAGCCCATTGAACGTCCCATTCGGCGCAAACCGCTTCATTTTCTTTTTGATTATCGTTTGTGATCTCAATCTGAGTTTGAGCTTCTTCTAATTGAGCAACAGTCACCACAGAAATCTGACTGAGCTTTTGCATATTGTCATAAAGATCATCACGGTCGAGGAGGCCGTGTAACAAAGTCGACAAGCCTATACACGCGTCGATAGCTGGGTATACACCATAAAAATCGAAATCTTCTGAACTTGGGATAATCTCTTCCAGTTTCTCTAACTGGCGTTCAAAATTTATTTTTGCACTCTTAACTGTCAACAACTCCCATACACTATCAAGAATGTCACGATACACTCGACTCTCAGAAAATTTTGTATTCTGACAAAATATGGCATAGTTGGGATACATACGCTCGCAAAGACAAGCCATAAATGTAATTTGTTGCCAAGGTTCAAATTTTTCAAGACGGACCTGGATAGGATTCTGTAGCATAGTCACTCATTATTGCAGAAGAAAAATACATCAGAAGTGTACTTGATTACTCTCTGGGAAAACAGCAAAGCCTATGAACAATTTTAATAACGCGCTCTATATCGATACCGACAATAATACGAAATATATCGAGCTTATCGCTCAGCTAAAGTTGCCCGACTTATCAATAGTCGATGATCCCTTACTTGCGAACATTGCTTTGGTTTCTCCTCCTTTGTTATCAACTAAGATAAGTCAGTTTGCCAAGCTGGAGTGGGCACAATCCGTTTATGCAGGTGTTGATGCATTGTCAAACCACTCCACTGAGATCGACTTTACGGTTACGAATGTAAAAGGAATATTTGGGCAACAGATATCTGAGTATGTGATCGGTTACTCTCTGGAATATCATCGACATTTTTTACAGTATAAAGAGCAGCAGAACTCAAATGAATGGTCACCTATCCCCTATACAACGTTAGACAATAAGTGCATGTTGGTTTTAGGCACAGGGTCTATCGGTAACCATGTAGCAAAAACAGCGAAAGTATTGGGTTTAAACGTTATTGGTGTCAATCGAAGTGGTATCCCCCCTAAAGATTCTAATTTCGATGAAACCTATCATATACAAGAGCTTACTGTTTCATTATCCAAAGCCGATATAATAGTTTCTACACTACCGAACACACTGGACACTCAATATTTGTTGAACGAAAGCTCCTTGAGCTATTGTAAAAATGCGTTGTTGTTTAACGTTGGTAGAGGAACCATTATTGATGAGAAGGGACTTTTGAACTCGTTGTCTAAAGGCTTCTTAAGCCATGCTTATCTTGATGTGTTTATTCAAGAACCACTGGATGTTAAACATCCTTACTGGAATCACCCACAAATAACAGTAACGCCTCATATTGCAGCGGTGAGTTTTCCTGAGCAGGTTATTGAACAGTTTAAAAATAACTATATGCGATGGATTTCTGGGTTTAACCTCGAAAATGTCGTCGACTTGAATAAGGGCTACTAGTCTTTTTCATAAAAATACATAGCCCTTTATAGGGGAAAGGATTAAGTCGTTTTCTCTAAACGTAAAAAAGCCCAAGTCTT
>NZ_JBNGCJ010000254.1:0-2212 GCF_049974785.1 Vibrio genomosp. F10 str. 9ZD137 | reverse complement strand
TCGAGCGGCTTCGATTGCCGCGTTCAATGCAAGAAGATTGGTTTGCTCAGCGATATTGCGAATAACATCCAAAATAGAACCGATTTGACTGCTCATTTTCTGTAATTCACCCACGGCATCAACCGACTCATTGAGACGAGATTCTAATTGATTGATGGTTGATATATTGGTGCTCATGATTTGTCTGCCAGAGTCTGACGCGGTTTCCACTTGCTGAACCATTTTCTGAGAACTCTGTGCGCTTTGTGCGACTTCTTGTACCGAGTGCGCCATCTCTGTCATTGCTGTTGCAACGTTAGAGGTTTGTTCACGCTGTGAGCTTAATTGCCCCTGAGCGTGACTAGAGGTTGCTTGGTTTGTATTGGCGGTACTGGTTAGGTTGTCAGACGCATCATTCAATTCAACAAGGACATTGTGGAGGTTATCCGCCAACGAGTTGATATGACCACTCACTCGGCTGAATTCATTGTTGTATCGAATATCAATGCGTTGCGTCATGTCACCTTCGGTCAAGCTTTCAAGCGTCTTTAAAATACGAGTCAGTGGCTCTCGAACACTTTGGGCAATGTGGTACCCGATAGCGGTTGCAAAAATAACCACAATAGCGCAAATGATCACCGCTTTGATGACACCCTGGTCATAAACATCGCCCGCTTCTGTTAATGATGCGTTTAACTTGTCAGAGGCAACACCATTGAATGTATCCAAAATAGCCATGGCATTATCGACCTCAATCGCGAGGTTACCTATGTTGTCATAAAGAGCCGCTTTGGCGAGCAAATAGCTATTATGCTGATCTAATACTCCACCTTTCTTACCGACATCACGGCTGAAATTATCAACCGACTCTTGGAAGGCTTTTTTAAGTTCCGGCAACTGTGTAGTTAGCCCGCGAAATGCGTAGTTTAAGTGAGTGACCGCTTTCTTATTTTTATTGACGGCTTTATTCACAAACTCTACATCTGAGCTTGCAAGCGCATCAGAGGTAATGACTTCAGCGTCTTTCAATTTGATGAAGTAGCTTTTTGCCATGACTTTGACAGAAATACTGCTTTGATCATCAACGTACTCTTTCATTCCTGCGCTGAGTTCAGAATGAAGACGTTGGAACTGACGTGTTGATTGCTGTACTTGAGCTTGTGCTGCAAACATGGCTTCATAGTTGTCCATGGCTTCTGCTGCTTCAGAGAAATAGCGTTCTTCCATCGCTTTTAGCTGTTCAATGCTATCGGCGAGCGTGCTTTGGTTGGCACTGGCTTCTTGCAGTTGCATGAGTGTTGCAGAAAAACGCTCTTTCGCCAGGCCAAACTCTTCGCGCATTGCTGCCATACGATCGGTATTTTGGGTGGTTAGAAAGTCTTTAAACGACTTATCAGCAGAGAGCAGTTGCACCGCTGTTTGGTTGGATGTCGATACCAAAGGTAGAGACACTTTAGATACCGATTCAAAGTTTGTGTGGATTTGGCTCATGCCATTCAGCATTAATACTGTAATAACGGCAAACATGATAATGATGAGGGTAAATCCACCATACATACGCCTAATGACCGATCCTTTCATGCTTCTCTCCAAAATAATAAAAATGACCAAAGGCCAAAAAAGACTAACAAAATAGTCATTATTGTATGGAGGATAAGGTGTACATTTATTGATAGACAAGACAAAAATAGATTTGGAGTCAAATTCTTTGTCATATTTGTTAAGTCAATTTCATTTTTGGGAATTGGAGTTTTTATTGAGCTTTTTACGTGCTTGGCTCATACTGAAAGGCAATTTTCCCACTTTATATTAGTAATCAATAACATACTTGCAATTGGAGTGCCTAATGGCTGAAGAAACCATTTTTAGAAAGATCATTGATAAAGAAATTCCTGCAGACATCGTTTATCAGGACGAGTTGGTTACAGCATTTAGAGACATTAACCCTAGAGCGCCAATCCATGTTTTGATTGTTCCGAATAAGCTCATTCCGACGGTAAATGATATTGAGGCAGAAGATGAACTCGTTATGGGCCGTTTGTTTACTGTTGCAAAAAAACTGGCTAAAGAAGAAGGGATAGATCAAGACGGTTACCGCCTTATTATGAATTGTAACTCTTATGGAGGCCAAGAGGTTTACCATATCCATATGCACTTAGTCGGCGGGCGAGCGCTAGGGCCGATTCTGGTTAATTAGCCGAATGGGCCATCTTTAGTCATTGTTCATACCTGT
>NZ_JBNGCJ010000253.1:0-5754 GCF_049974785.1 Vibrio genomosp. F10 str. 9ZD137 | reverse complement strand
TTTAACTTGCTCTCAGAAGAAGTGGCTACCCAAGTTGCGATAAAATTGGGGGCAGACAAGCTGATAGGCTTCTGCTCTGAGCAAGGTGTCATTGATGAAAATGGCAATGCCATTGCCGAACTATTTCCCCAGGACGTTGATAAGCTTTTACGCGCTCATGAGCAAATCAACGATTCACAGAACGATAATGACACCGTAGAAAACAACACGACGCCAACAGACCTGACGCAAGATGATTCTTCCGGTACCAGTCGTTTCTTACGGGCAGCCACTGTCGCTTGTCGAGCCGGCGTACCCCGAAGTCATTTAATCAGCTATAAAGATGATGGTGCACTCATTCAAGAACTGTTCTCGCTAGACGGAATAGGCACCCAGGTAGTCATGGCCAGTGCAGAGCAAGTCCGTACCGCACAAATTGATGACATAGGTGGCATTCTAGATCTGATTCGCCCTCACGAAGAGAAAGGCGTTTTGGTTCGACGATCAAGAGAGCAACTTGAACAGGAAATACACCAGTTCACGATCATCGAAAAAGATGGGCTGATCATCGGCTGCGCGGCCTTGTATCCCTATAAGGATGAGCACATGGCAGAAATGGCGTGTGTCGCCATTCACCCAGAATATCGCGACGGCAATCGAGGCTTGCTGTTACTTGACCACATGAGGCTTCAATCAAAGTCCCAAGGTATCCATCGGATTTTTGTTCTGACCACCCACAGCTTGCACTGGTTCAGAGAACAAGGGTTCTATGAGGTAGGGGTCGACTCTTTGCCTGTCGCGAAACAAAACCTCTATAACTATCAGCGGCGTTCAAAAATCTTAGCGCTTCGTGTTTAGCCTAATCAGTACAATGCATTCTCAAAATTGAGACAATAACAAATCAATTTCATAGCATATAGTGATAAAAAACCACTTTATTTATTGAGATAAAGTGGTTAAAATTCGACCTCCTCAATTGAGGAGCTGCCTTTCGGGGTCATTGGACTCTTTGCCTAACTCAGTTGGGCCCGCATGGATTGCCTTAAAAATTAAAACAAGTAACTAAGAGCAAATTGCCGATGAAAACCGTCATATGTAACTCTGTCCAAAGCTTTTGGGACATGGCTGACAACCAATTTTTAGAAGGCTTAGATGTACACTGTGTATTTCCTGTCAATGAAGGTATGAAAGCGTTCATTTTGAATTACCAGAGACGTTATAAAATCAATAGCATTTCCTTTACAAGCGCAATTCTAGTGTAATGCTTGAAATGAACGTAAGTTTCCAGGGATGGTGACTTACCATTGATGACACACTTCTGATTCAATCTTTTCTTTCCACGCCTTCAACACTCTCCAGACTTAGATACTTTCCAAACTTAGGTACGTTCTAAACTTAGATACTTTCCAGACCTTAATGACAAAAATAATACTGCGACACTATCCGTCCACATCGCTAACAAGTCATCTTTAACCGTTCCACTAAACCACTCACGCGCTCTGTTTTTACTCTGATCCCGCGCTTAAGCACACTCATATTACAAAATAGAACCAATCGGCTTTTCGCTCGCGTTATCCCGGTGTAAATCAGCTCTCGGGTCAGTACTGGTGTAAAATCCGGCGGTAAGATCATTAAGGTTAAGGCAAACTCGCTACCTTGAGATTTATGAATCGTCATGGCAAACGCGGTTTCATGGCTTGGAACTCGGCTTGGTAATACGGATTTCACACTGCCATCGGGTAGTTCAAAAAAGACCTTGAGGCGTTTATTGTCATCAGAAAAATCAATCATGCAGATGCCAATATCACCATTATACAAGCCTAATCCGTGATCATTTTGCGCCACCATGACAGGGCGGCCGTGATACCAAAGTTCATCCTGTGGATTAATGAGCCGCTGACGAGACAACGCTTTTTCAATGCGTAGATTCAATCCAGACACACCAAAATCCCCTTCGCGTATTGCACACAATAATCGACATTGGGCAAACTGCTTCAAGGCCATTTTCGCTCGTTGCAATTGATCTTCAACAAGCTCAATGGTACTCGTGTCTTTCGGCTGTATTTGCTTTAAATACTGCGCATATTCCTGTACCAATGTTTGCAACATGTGATTGTAGCTTTCACCACTTAACGTGTGATATTCAATGTCTCCAAATCCTTGCTCAAAGACCTGCTCTACACGTTTGGGTTGACCTGAGTTTATAGCTTTTGCTAGCTGACCAATGCCAGATCGTGCATCAAATCGAAAGCTCTTTTGCAGCATACACAAGCTATCACTGATGACGTTGCCATCCTGTTTGATGGTGTCGTCTGGGTTAAATGAGCCATCATTAACATTGATGTGCTGATACTGTGTCAGTTCTTTGAGCATTTTTTCCTGGGCGCTGCTGTAGCCTAATTTCTGGAATGAGCAGATATCACCAAGCACAGATCCCGCTTCCACAGACGCTAACTGATCTTTGTCTCCGAGCAGTATCAAGCGAGCATGGTCTGGCAGCGCCTCCACCACTTTATACATCATAGGCAGATCAACCATCGACGCTTCATCAATCACAAGAATATCCAAATGCAGCGGGTTTGCTCGGTTGTGTCTGAACTCTGCACTATTGGGCAATGCCCCAAGTAAACGGTGAATCGTACTCGCTTGGGTAGGAATTTTCTCTTTGAGTTGCGGTGACACAGCAAGCTCGGTGATCGCCTGACCAATCGATTCGGTTAATCTTGCGGCCGCTTTCCCAGTTGGTGCTACCAGGCGAATAGTGGGCTCTTTTCCTGTTTGCTCTGCTTGTGTAATCAATGCAGCAAGCAGCTTAGTGACCGTGGTGGTTTTACCCGTGCCTGGCCCTCCAGAAATGACCGCAAAGCGACGAGTTAATGCAATGGAGGCTGCGACTTTTTGCCAATTCACACAAACAGATAACGGCACCCATTGGTCCAGCGTTTTTAAATCTTCACTTTTATTAGCCGCCAGTAATAAGTTATCAATCGCCATCCAATCCAGCGATGTGTTATCGACGATATCAAGATGATCGCAAACCAGTTGTTGACGGACCACTTGAGTATTTTTTGATGGCGAAAGACTTTTCAGCCCATTAAATAGGTAGTGATAACTTCGCTGAAAGAGACGATCAAGTAACGCAGAGAGGTTTTGTACCTCAGTAGGCTTTAAGATCATCGGTGACCCAAAGCGAGTTAAACATTCCGCTAAGCCGATTTCGTACTGCCAGTAGCGATGCAGATACAAGCGTTCGCCATCAAACATCATCGGCACGGCCTCACTATTTTCACCAATCAAAGTCGACTGTTGAATCAGCGATGCCCAATCAATGCTTTGTAATTGCAAGCTTAGCGCCGTGGCAGAATCACCATACAGTCCGAGTTTTAACGCCCATGGATGATGAGCATGCTCATCAGAATTCACCGAATTATTTGCAGTCTCGCCCACCATCGAAGGTGTTGGCAGCATCAAACAAATGTTTCCCTTACTCAACTCATGGCTGATTAACCCCGCAAGAAAGCCGATCTGTTCTGGAGCATTCTGTTCTTGGGATGCAATGAATCGAGCAAATTGATAATCAAGCTGCCTAATGACGCCTTTCTTCGCCAATGTGTTTAAATTACTAAGAAGAGACATTGTCATTAAAAATCCAGCTCCATTTGATCAGCAGTACGAAGGCCATTAGGAATACCGCCAGCTATGAGGTTATCCATATCATTGAGAAGGTCCAAACTTGGCTTAGCGGAAAAAATACCATGGTCCGATTGCCCATCCATACCACGAAGAAAAAGATAATATACCCCACCGAAATGAGCATCATAATCGTAGTTTGCTAATCGGCTGCGCAAGAAACGATGCAGCGCTAACGCATAAATTTGGTACTGCAAATCATAGCGATGATCCACCATCGCCGCACGTAAAGCTTCGCCGTGATAACACGAAACGTCATCACCAAGGTGATTCGATTTCCAATCCAAAATGTAGTATTTACCTTGATGTTCAAAAACTAAATCAATAAACCCTTTCAGCATGCCTTTCACTGTTTGAAAACCGAGAGAACCGGCCTTCGCTGATAATTCATCATGTTGACAGATGGTCTGATTTAGCCCATTGGCCGTGAGCACTTCAATGGGCAATAAAAACTCCATCTCGACCAACCTTTGCTCTGCGGACTTTTTATTCAGCAAGAGATCTCGCCCATCAAGAGGGGTGCTTAACACCGTGTCCACCAACGTTTGTAAAATGGGTAGCCAATGTTCATCTAGCTGCTCTTTTTCCATTAGATGGCGAATAATGTCTAGGTTGCTTTCTTCACCAGCAGGAAGGGTAAATTCCACCTCTTCAAATAGCGTGTGCAAAAACGTACCCGGGCGAGCGCCCCGTGGGAAGGTGAAGATGGACCGCTCTGGCTCAATGAGTTCCGTCTCATCTTGCTCTTCAACAGAATCTATATCAAACCCCTGAATCTCAACACTGGCATCATAATGAGACTGATGACTGCCTTGCTTAACCAGACCTGAATAGCTGGTAACACGCCAAGATCGGTCAATCTCTCTCTGGAGTACTTGAGCATGAAGATCGACAGCATGTTCTTGCAAAATAGAGTAAGAATCATCGTGAGGCAACGGGGGATCCGTCACCACAATGGCGCTCAATGCGTTAGCCTGAACAGTTAACGCATTGTTGAGATCGGAAATACCGCCTTGTTGTGCATTTTGCAATAAATAACCCAGTGCACTTTTATCAACTCCGGTCGGTTCTTTGGTTGATCGTCCTCGTCTTATCGGTGACACCCCAATGAAACAGCCATACACTGCTCGAGTGAGTGCGACGTAAGCGAGTCTTAAATCTTCGGCTAAACGCTCTTTATCGGCCTGCTCTAATGCGGCACCACTGTTGGTAATATCGAGTATTGTCTGATCAGTGGATTCGTCATAATACTTTCCTTCACTTGCTTCACGATAACTGACTAGAAATGGGAGAAACACCAAATCATATTCCAGACCTTTCGATTTATGAATGGTGATGATTTGAACCAAGTTTCGCTCAGACTCTAACCGTTGAATTTGATCATCACTGCCACCTAGCCCTTGTTCGGCTTGGCTGATGGTTTCGGCAAGCCAGCGCAACAACCCATGGTCACTATCTAACTCTTGCCTCGCTTGTTGCAACAGTTCTCCAATATGCATCAAATCAGTGAGCGTACGTTCGCCATTATCTTCTTCAAGTAACCGTTCAGCGATATGACGCTTACTGATTACGGAACGAAGCATCGGAAGCACTCCTCGTTGTAACCAGAGTTTTCGATACTCTTTGAATTCGTTAACCGCGTTATCCCAGATGATTTCATCGTTATTTAACGCATCAAGCTGGCTTGCGTTCAAGGCAAACAATTCAGAGCCAAGGCACGAACGCAGTGCTCGATCATTGTCGGGGGTAAGCGTGGCTTGCAATAGCCTTTGTAGATCTTGAGCAACTCCACTTGTGAACACGCTATCTCGGTTAGAAAGGTAAACACTGGCAATCCCTTTATCGGCCAAAGCCTGTTTGATCATTCGCCCTTCATTACCCGTTCTCACCAGAACAGCCATATCTCCCGCTTCAACGGTTGTTCTTTTCGAGCCACTTTCAGATCCACTTGAAAAGTAGGCATTATCACTTTGAGCTGCGGTTAATATCGTTTGGATCTGACTCGCCGTCGCCAGCGCCATTTCATCAAGGTATTCCCCTTTCGAGCGCGGTTTATCTTCCGCGTCTTGCAGCCAATAGGTCATC
>NZ_JBNGCJ010000252.1:0-708 GCF_049974785.1 Vibrio genomosp. F10 str. 9ZD137 | reverse complement strand
ATGGCGGTTACTTGGGCATGTTTGCTCTAAAGCCGTTAAGTGAAAAGTGGTCATTGATGACCTTTGGTGGCGGCTCTATGGGTTCCGATAACTACTCTGGCTACTGGGTCGGTACAGGTCTTAGTCATAAACTCACCCAATCTCAATCGTTCAACTTCTTCGGAGTCATAGCGGATGATGACTTTGGTCAGAATAATAGAATCGGTATTTCTTACACTTACGAGTTTAAGTAACGTCGCCATCTCATCATTAAAAAGCGCAGGTCTCACTGCGCTTTTTCTGTATTTCGCTTAATCTCAATCCAATCAGACACTAATCTACGGCTAAATCCGGCTTGTCCGAGCTGCTTGCTTTTTGTCTTTTATCGACGACTTCAAACACCACCAACAAGACCGCCGCCACCACAACACCAATGAAACAAAGGTATAGAGCACTATGGTAGTTAAAGACCTCCGCGACTGCGCCCACGGCAATGCTCGACACTAACGTACTGACACTGAGCAAATTTGAGAATAACGTGGATGCTGTACCTAACCGATCTTTCATCATATCTTGCAGAGCGACCATTCCTATCGTCGCGCAAATACCAATGAAAAAGCCATTCAACACCTGCGCCGCTAACATGGCGACAAAACTGGTTTGCGACAACATCACAAGGTAAAAAGCCGCGCCAGAGACCACCGCCATCAACATCACCTTAATGGTGCC
>NZ_JBNGCJ010000251.1:0-5385 GCF_049974785.1 Vibrio genomosp. F10 str. 9ZD137 | reverse complement strand
TGTACCATATCCGATGTGCACGTTATGCGCGATTTGGATCTGATTGTCGATAATAACGTTATCTTCAATCACAGTGTCATCTAACGCACCGCGGTCTATTGTCGTACATGCGCCAATTTCCACACGATTACCGATTCGGACCGTACCGAGCTGAGGGATTTTGACCCACTCACCTTTTTCATTGGCATAACCAAAACCATCGGCACCAATAACAGTATTAGATTGAATCAAGCAATCACTGCCAATAGCGACACTATGGTAGATAGAAACATTCGCCCACAGTTGAGTGTTAGAGCCGATGGATGCATTCTTACCCACAAAACAGCCAGCACCGATAACCACGTTATCACTCAGCGTTACCCCTGATTCAATCGTTGCATTAGCACCGATAGAAACATTCTGACCGATCACCGCATCAGAAGCGATGGCCGCTGAAGCTGCAATACCTTGAGCAGCAGAAGGCGTTGTATCTAATGCTTGAGCCACTTTTGCAAACGCAATATAAGGATCGTCAACGACTAAAACATTACCCTTAAAATGTTCCCGCTGTGCTTCTTTCACCATCACAACCGTCGCAAGACAATCATTTAAGTGCTTGGCATACTTAACATTAGATAAGAAAGTGACGGTACCTTCAACGGCTTTGTCCATCGGAGCAACGGTAGACACAGTAGCACTTGCGTCCCCATACAGTTCTCCACCCGTTATCGTAGCCAATTCGGCAAGTGTTAGTTTCAACATATTATTTTAGTGAGTCGATGACTTTTTCAGAAATATTGTATTCAGGCTTCGCGTACTGTAGAGCCTGCGCTTCAATAATAAGGTCATAGCCTTCTTTTTCAGCCACTTTGTTAACCGCGTCTTGAATCAGTTTAAACAATTTTTGCTTCTCTTCTGCTTCACGGCGTGCTGACGCTTGCTCTAACGACTTACCTTTGATTTGGAAGTTACTTTCTAGTTGGCTAATCTCAACACGAAGTTTTTCAACTTCCTCTTGGCCCAGCAATTCACCATCACGCTGTAGCTTTTCCATTTTAGTCTTAGCTTGAGCTTGAATCGTTTGAAGTTCCGCTGCACGATCTTTGAACTCTTCTTGCATTTTTTGCAATACCACTTCTCGTTGTGGAAGTGCTTGAAAAATTTGAGCCGAATTAACATAACCTATTTTTTGTGCTGCTTCTGCTGCGTGTGCAAACATTGATGTGCTTAAAACAACAAGGCTAACACCAGCCGCTTTCATGATATTTTTCAAAGTAATTTCCTTTATTAGAAGGTTCTGCCAATAGTGAAAGTGAATACCTCTTCGTCATCACCCTCAAAACTCTTAATAGGTGATGCCAACGAGAAGACCAGAGGGCCCATCGGCGACATCCACTGTAATGCTGCGCCGTAAGACGCACGATAATTGGTTGGATCTGAGTAATCGTAATAGTAGTCACTGCCATATTCGGCACCTGAATCACGATAGTCAAACTCGGTATCCCACACGCTTGCCGCATCAATAAATAAGCTTGTTCGAATTTGGCTGCGTACTTCATCTGACGCAAACGGTGTTGGGAAAATCAATTCCAGACTGGCTAAGGCAACAGCGTTCCCCCCTACTGAGTCATCTGTCGCGGTATCTGTACCATTATTTGAGCCAGAGTAATCACGATAAACCGCTTTCGGACCGGCTGAGTTTGACCCAAAGCCACGCAGCGAAGTAAAGCCACCGGCGTAGTAGTTCTCATAGAATGGGAACAAATTGTCTTGCCCATCGGTTTGACCGTAGCCATTGCCGTACCCCAAGCGACCGCGCATCAACAAGGCGAAGTCATGCTTTTGCGTCAACGGGAAGTACTGGCGAATATCATACTGAACTTTGAAGTACTGTACGTCAGAGCCAGGTACGGTCATTTTATAAAATGCTCGTTGGTGGTTACCCGCTGTCGGGAAGTAACCACGGTTTAATTGGTTACGAGTCCAGGAAATATTAATATCGAAGTCATTGGTATTCAATGAGCCTGAATTATCAATATTACTGGCTTGTGACGCTAAGAACTGCTCAACTTGCAAGTAAGGCGATAAGTTACCGATCTTGTTGTGGGTATAGCCTACACCCAGTTCAAAAAAGTTCACCTCATTCGCCCAGCTACCCAGTGTCATACTGACCCCGTAGCTTTCATTGGTATAATCAACGATACCCGCTTCAGAAGCTTCAAATTCGTTGTAGAAGATTTTACCCCCCAGACTGACACCATCGAGCGTCCAATACGGGTCACGGTAATCTAAACTGACGTTCTTTTGATAATCGTTCATCATCGCGTTTATGCCCACACGATTACCTGAACCAATAAAGTTATCTTGCTGCAAACCGACTTGAAAGCTCACACCCGATTCAGTACCGTAGCCGACACCAAAGTTAATGCTGCCTGAGTTCGCTTCTTTCACATCATAAACAAGATCAACTTGGTCCTCACTTCCAGGAACACGCACGGTTTGTACGTTTACCGTTTCAAAGAAACCTAATCGATTTAATCGAGTCTTGCCCGTTTCGATTGATTTTGAGTTTAACCAGCTTCCTTCCATTTGACGCATTTCACGACGCATGACTTCATCGCGCGTTGAGTTGTTACCGACAAATCGAATATCACGAACATAGATACGATTACCCGCTTCGACGTCAATCACTAGCGAAACTTCGTTCGTTTCATCATTAAAATCTGGCAAGGTTCTGACTTGCGGATACGCATAACCAGCTTCACCCAGAACACGCTTAATCTCTTCTTCTAACTGGGTAACCGATGAACCGTTGTAAACCGAACCTAAATCAAACGGAATCATCTCTTCAAATTCAGATCTCTTACCAATCAGTTCGCCACGGAAGCTAACATCTTTAATCGTATAAGCATCACCTTCGTTAATACCTAAGGTAATGTATACGCCTTTTTTATCAGGAGAGATTGCCACCTGCGTTGAGTCTACTTGAAACTTCAAGTAGCCACGATCCAAATAGAACGAGCGAAGTGATTCGATATCAGCAGCCAAGACTTGCTTCTGGTATTTATCATCAGCAAGGAAGTTCCACCATGCAACGTCAACATTCAAGTTAAAACGCCCGACTAACTCTTTATCGTTAAAGACCGTGTTACCAATAAAGTTAATTTGCTTAATTTTAGCGGAAACACCTTCGGTAAAAACAAACTTCAAATCAGAACGATTTCGCGGTAAAGGCGTGACAACAGCCTGAACCGTTGCGTTATATTTACCCACGCTGTAATAGAAATCTTCAAGACCTTTCTCGATATTAGCGAGAGTTGTCCGATCAAGTGCTTCACCTTGTCGAATACCTGAAGCGTCTAAGTTTTGCTGAAGCTGCTCTTCTTTGATCGCTTTGTTACCTGAGAAAGAGATACTGGCAATCGTAGGGCGCTCTTTCACTTGAATAACGAGCACATCGTTATCACGTAAAACTTGAACATCTTCGAAATTACCCGATGCATAGAGAGATTGAATAATCTCAGCAACATTTTGGCTGTCGATCTCATCGCCAATTCGGACGGGCATCTGCAGTAACGCTGCACCAAGTGCCACACGCTGTAATCCGTCGATCTTGATATCTTGAACAACAAAGTTCTCTGCGCTATTTGCCGATACGCTTGTTGCTAACAACGTTGCAAACAGAATCTTTTTAATCGCCATATTTGTCTTAGCTATTCCTTTACTACACTACAACCTGAGCCTTGCTTACAGGCGAGAAAAATCATTAAAAATTGCGATTGCCATAAATGACAAAATAACAGCACCACCGATTCGAAAACCCATTTCTTGTACCTTTTCTGGCACTGGGCGACGAATGATTGCTTCAATAGCAAAAAACAGCAAATGACCACCGTCTAACATTGGCAATGGTACTAAATTAATAATGCCTAAATTGATACTGATGAGCGCTAAAAAGCCTAAAAAGTATACGAGCCCATAATCAGCGGTTGTACCAGCCCCTTTTGCGATAGAAATTGGGCCACTCAAATTATTTAGACCGACATCACCGACCACCAATTTCTTCAACATGGTCGCCGTTAAATTAATAACCTGACCGGTTTTCTCAATCGACTTACCGATAGATTCAAATACACCATATTGCAGTTCAAATCGATATTTTTCAGGCCATTCTGAGACTTCCGAAGCGATTCCCGCAAAACCTATCGACTTACCCTGGTGATCATCACGACGCCCGGGAGTTAATGTGATAGTACGATTTTCGTTGTCTCGTTCAATCAATAATTCAATGGGTTGTTCTGGTTTACTTTGAATGACCTCAACTAACTGCTGCCAATTGTTCAATTCAACCTGGTCTGCTGCAAGCAGTGTATCACCCACTTCAAGTCCTGCACGATCACCAGCGCTGCCCTCTGAAACATTAGCCAACGTCATGGAAACCTCTGGTCGATAGGGCATAAACCCTAATGTCCCCATAGCAGACTGCTTTTCTGGGTCAAAGTTCCACTCAGACAAATCAAGAGTCTTAATTTGTGATACGCCCACACCTTCTTCTGACGATACCGTGAACGTTAAGTTATCATCGCCAATATGAGCGATGATACCCATATTCACCGACTCCCAATCACGGGTTTTGACGCCAGAGACAGCGGTAAGTTCCATACCCGGCTTAAGGCCTGCATTCGCTGCAATAGAATAAGGTGTTACTTCACCAATAACCGGCTTAACCGCGGGAACCCCAATTAAAAAGACTGCCCAGTAGGCGAAAATCGCAAATAGGAAATTAAATATTGGTCCAGCAGCGACAATGGCTGTTCTCTGCAATAACGGCTTTTTATCGAAAGCTACATGGTATTGTTCTGGGGGAATCTCATCAACACGGCTGTCTACCATTTTGACATAGCCGCCAAGAGGGATCATTGAAAGGCTGTATTCTGTTCCATCTTTCCCTACCTTCCGCCATAGAGATTTGCCAAAGCCAATAGAAAACTTTTCGACTTTGACTCCGCAGCGGCGAGCGACCCAAAAGTGGCCAAATTCATGCACGGCAACTAGAATGCCCAGCGCAATCACAAAGGAGGCAAAATTCCACAGTATTCCTGTCATGCTGTACGCTCTCGTAATATCTGATTCGTCATTTCCCGAGCCATCTTATCTACCTCAAGCAAGCTTTCCAAGTCCAATGGCGCGGAATAAGAGTCGATTGCACAGACTTTAGACATGACGATTTCATTAACTCGAGCAATATCGGTAAACCCTAATTGTCGTTGTAAGAAAGCCTCAACCGTTACTTCATTCGCTGCATTTAGCGCGGTTGTCAGGTGCTGCCCTTCATAACAAGCATCTATCGCCAGCTTCAAACATGGGTAGCGAGAGTAATCAGGTTCTAAGATCGGAAGAGCGGTT
>NZ_JBNGCJ010000250.1:0-13557 GCF_049974785.1 Vibrio genomosp. F10 str. 9ZD137 | reverse complement strand
CACAACAGTACCGCTGTAATCAACCAGGAAGTGCTCAAGCCATGCGACCGATTCTGCATCTAAGTGGTTGGTTGGTTCATCAAGAAGCAGCATGTCTGGCTTCTCAAGAAGTAAACGACAGATAGCAACACGACGACGTTCACCACCTGATAGGAATTCGATTTTCGCATCCCACTCAGGAAGACGAAGTGCATCAGCTGCGCGCTCTAGAGCTGTCTCTAGGTTGTGGCCGTCTTTCGCTTGGATCAGTGCCTCAAGCTCGCCTTGCTCTTTTGCTAGGGCATCGAAGTCTGCATCAGGTTCCGCATAGGCCGCATAAACAGCGTCTATACGCTTTAAGGCTCCTGCGACATCTGAAACGGCTTCTTCAACAATTTCACGAACGGTTTTAGATTCATCAAGAACAGGCTCTTGCGGGAGATAACCGACTTTCAAACCTTGCTGTGGGCGTGCTTCACCATCAATATCAGTATCAAGACCTGCCATAATACGCAGTAGTGTTGATTTACCTGAACCGTTGAGACCTAAAACACCGATTTTGGCTCCAGGGAAAAAGCTTAGAGAGATATCTTTCAGAATCTGACGTTTCGGGGGCACCGTTTTACTCACCCGAGACATGGTATATACGTATTCAGCCATTGCCGATCGTTCCTAATGTTTGTGGATACAAAAGAGGTATTTTATACCAATCTACATGTTTTTGTTACTAAGGAGCGTGCTTTTGTCTCATGAATACGGTGAGCGATTATCAAATGAAGCTGATATCTCGATTGACGTAAATGTTTTTGTCGCACATTTATTAAATTATCTCTATTTACACTTAAACGCTTTACATTTAAGGCTAGAATTAGCGTAATTAAAGGGAATCAAACCTTATCTCAACAGGAAGAGAGCTAATGAAGTTAATGCCATTCACTCTACCGCAACGCCTTCTTACCTCAATGATCGCTGTTAGTTCATTGATGAGCGGTACTTCGTATGCTGAAACATCGTCAAGTATAACGACTCAAAGAAAACTCTATCAGCAAGCACAACAGCTTCTAGACGATAAAAACATTAAACAATATCGTCAGATGCGAGAACAGATCGCCTCTTACCCATTAACGCCTTATGTCGACTATCGAGCATTCTTGGCCGAGCTTGAACAAAAGACGCCAGAGGATGTGAGCCATTTTATCGATACTTACCAGAGTTTTCCTTTTTCTTATCGAATCCGAGCTCCGTATCTTGATGAGCTAGCGTCAAGAAAGGATTGGTCGACCTTTCTGTCTTTTCAAACAAAGCGACCTAATGGAGAAACGTATCAGTGTCACTATTATTACGCGCACTTTAAGGTGGGTGACAAGGCGAAAGCATTCAAAGGGGCCAATGATCTTTGGTTAAGCGGGGAAGGGGTGTCGGATGCTTGTGACCCACTGTTTAAAGCATGGAGTGAAGCAGGGCTTAAAACGGATCCGTTGATTTTAGAGAGAATGTTACTGGCTTTTAAAGCGGGTAACAGCAGTTTGATGAACTACTTGATGAAGCAGCTTGATAGCTCCTCAGCGGCGACACAAGCAAAAGAAATGCAGTCTCTGTACCGTGAACCTCAATCAGTAGGGGATTTTGCTAGCAAACATAAACCGAATGATTTTCATCAAAAACTCAGCGTGTATGCTTTAAAGAAGCTTGCTCGTAAAGATATAGAGCAAGCACAAAGTGCCTTTGAAGAGGTTGTTAATGCGCAGCAATTACCAAAGGAAAGTCAGCAGGAACTGGCTGATTTTCTCGCATTTCGCTTAATTAATACCGATTCCTCGGAGTTGGCTAACTGGCGTGATGAAGCCATTAAAACATCACAAAACCGCTCTCTAATGGAAAGGCGAATCAGACTGTCGATTCAACATGCAGACTGGGAAGGTTTACAGAAGTGGACAGCACTACTGCCTAACTCTTACCAACAATTACCGCGATGGCAGTATTGGTTAGGGCGCTCCGAAATTGCACTAGGGGATACGTCATCCGGCCATCAAAGGCTTGAAAAAATAGTGGGCTTGAGAAACTTTTATAGCGTAGCCGCTGCCAAGGAGATTAAGCAATCTATTCAGTATCCAGTGACGACGATAACTCTGGATCACGCTTTGATCAAACACCATCAAGTAGCGTTAACGCGTATTCAGGAGCTCATTGATACAGATAAGATCACCGCCGCAAAAAGTGAGTGGCGTTGGCTCCTTAAAAATAGCCCAACCAAAGAAAAAGAGATGCTCGCTGCTTATGCATCAACGCAACGTTGGCATCACTTGTCTGTTGCCGCTTCTATTTCCGCCAAAATGTGGGACAACACGAGTTTACGTTTCCCTATCGCCCATATGTGGTGGTTTAATTTTTATGGGGAAAAGCACAATATTGATCCGATAACTTTAATGTCTCTGGCGAGACAGGAAAGTGCATTAGACAGCGAAGCTCAATCTCCAGTAGGGGCAAGAGGCATCATGCAAATTATGCCGACAACAGCTAAGTATACGGCTAAAAAATACCAGTTAAATTATCATGGGAAAAATGAGCTGTACGAAGTGGGGAAAAATATTGAAATTGGTAGCCATTATCTAGATGGACTGTTAGAGCAATATGACAACAACCGTATTTTTGCGTTGGCCGCTTATAACGCTGGCCCTAACCGAGTAAAACAGTGGCGAGAGCGAACTAACGAGAAGTTGGATGCTTATGCGTTTATTGAGGCGATTCCGTTTAAAGAAACCCGTGGTTATGTCCAGAATATATTGATGTTTGAAACCTATTATCGAGATTTAATGGGGGTGGATGGCGCCTTTCTTAATGAACATGAAATGAAAACTAAATATTGATTCCAATGGCGTTTGAACCCTTTACAATAGGATCATTAATTTTGAATCGAGCAGTAATATGTCATTAGAACCTCAATATCGAGATTGGCAACAATTAATGGATTTAATTAAGCATGCAGCAGACACAGAGCAACATGAGCTGCTACTGACGATGTTAATGACACCCGATGAAAGAGACGCGCTACTGGCTCGAGCAAATATTGTTTGTGAGCTATTGAAAGGTGAAATATCGCAACGTCAAGTGAGCCAAATGTTGGGGGTTGGTGTAGCGACGATTACTCGAGGTTCTAATGAACTCAAAGCAAAATCCGATGATGAAAAAGCTCAGATAGCCAAATTGCTTTTGAAATAACAGGCGAGATTTTCTTAGTATGTTATTTCGATAGTTATGTTCATTAACTAAGGGTTGCTTTATCTTCAAGCCCGAAGGAACGGCCCATAAAGGGCCGCTCTTAACATTATTAAGATATTCACCCAACCAATCTATTTACTTAATTAATCTATACACTATCAGGGAAGTGGTTTGGATTGATAAATGGGATCAGCGCTAAGACTAAGGCTTGATGGTACACACTGCTTCGACTCAGTTGATTGTGTGTCAGCAGGCCAATTGCCCCACCTTGTTGCTTAATGTTTTGAGTTCCAAAAACATCATCCATAACATCGCCCAGTTCATTGGCGTCTTGAAGCTTTGTTAGGACTTTTGGAGGTAACATTAAGCTTGCCGAGCGAGATTCTCCTCGCTGAGACTGTGATTCAACGACCATCCAAGCAAATGTCATGTTGTTTTCTATCCCTGCTTCGAGTCCAACATAATAATCTGCGTTTGGTTGAGCGCGTTTGGCATTTTTGACTCGGTTGAGTGCGCCTAGGTGAGTTTCATGGTTTGACATCGGTTGGTCATCGACCTCACTAGGAACCGACACGCCCATAAATTCAAACGCCACGTTGGGAAATGTGTCACTAAAGGCACTTTTAACGGCATTAATCTTCGCTGGGTTAAGCGAAGCTATGACAACCTTGTTGCTCTCGTTCATGTTTTTTATGTCCTTTTTGCAAGTTCTTGCGCCATATTTTTAATTCTTCTAATGAAAGAGGGTGCGCAAAATGAAACCCTTGCATGTAATCACATTGGTAAGCTGAGAGCCAGTAGTGCATTTCTTCGTTTTCTATACCTTCTGCAGTGACGGCCATAGATTGTGAATGACAAAGGTCAATGAGTGGCTTGATGACTTTTTCGTTACCCGTCTTTATTAATGTCTCTAAGAAAAAACGGTCCAACTTAATTTTCTGTACTGGGTACTGAACTAAGTGAGTAATCGATGTGTATCCTGAACCAAAATCATCAATGGCTAAACGATAGCCTTGCATAGTGAGTTCGTGCAGTAATGGGAAGCTTTGTGAATCGCTGGCAAACGTTTCTGTAATCTCAAAATCAATAAGGTTTGGGTTGACGTTGTATAATGTGGCTTGCTGTTGGACATAATTGGCAAGTTGAAGTGAGTCCAATTCTGCGGATGACAGGTTGATCGACAGCTGAATTTCTTTTTCAAACATTGACTGTAAAGAACCAAAGTCACCAAACGCAGTGCGTATTACCCAACGGTCAATTTTCCCAAATAACCCTGTTTGCTCGGCGATTGGAATAAACTCACTAGGGCAAACCATTCCCAGCTTTAATGAATGCCAACGCAACAACGCTTCCACACCAACAACGTTCGCTCCGCTTTGATCAAAATAAGGTTGATAAACCAAACGAAATTCATTTTCTATCTCTGCATTTCTCAGTGCTCGCTCAATTTGAGTTCTGCGCTGAACCGCTTCATCCATTTCTTTGGAGTAGTAGCCGACCTGGTTTTTTCCTGCCTTTTTGGCTTGATACATGGCGGTATCGGCTCTAGAAATGAGGGAATGAATGTCGTTACCGTCTTTAGGGTAAGTGGCGATACCAACGCTTGCCGTTACCGGAAAGCTGCCTAATAAAGAATCGTGACTCTTTTGAATAGGCTCAAGTAATTTCGCAGTGAAAGTTCGAATGATATGGCTTTCGTTATCGAAATGCTTTGAAGAGATAAAAATGGCGAATTCGTCACCAGAAAGCCGAGAAGCAAAGCATTTTACGTGATGCTTTTTATGGAACTCATCACTTAACGTTTGAATGTGATGCGCAAAGTTGATGAGGAGTTTATCACCAATTGTATGACCATATTTGTCGTTTACGTACTTGAAATTGTCTAGGTCGATGTAAAGAATCCAAACCTGCTTGCTGGAACGGGTATTTGACAACGCGCGCTCAGCCAATTGATGAAAATGATGTCGGTTGGCCAATTGGGTTAAGTGATCATTTTCTGCTAATGCTTTTGTTTTTTGATAGGTCGTATTGAGCTCTTGATACATAGCGTGGAAGCGGCGAGATAGATGCGCAATTTCATCGTCTCCTTTCAGTAGTTCAATATTTTTACGTTGATTGCTCTCTACTTCACCAAGTTGTTGATCAAGCCTAGAGATTGGGCTTATCACATGCCTATAGAGGAGAAAAGTTAGAATCAGAACAGTGATAAGTGAAGAAATACCAAAAGAAGAAGCGAGGTTTTTCCCTAACGCATAGATCTTATCATCAATAATAAAATGAGCGGGATCTAACGTGGCATAGAAGTTTTTTTTCAGTTGCACTGTTTGAGTCAGTTTTGATGGATCCGGAATAAGGCGCTTAGGAACAATTGGAACTTCGGTAAAGAATATACTGCTTTTAGTATCAAATTCTATTTGCTTACGCAGTTGATTGAAAGCGGTTAGCGAGACAGAAACGACCACAAAAAAGGTCTCTTCATTCCCATTTTCTGTAGGATGTTTGAGGCTGTCCTTTCCGAGTAAATCATATCGAATCAGTACCCCTTCACCTTGAGAGTTTTGTGTGTAGCCTATATGACTGGTTTTTTTCGTCTTGGTATAAACGTTGTCAGTATATTCTCGGATTTTAGGGTCAAGCGTGTCGAGAGTATCGGTATTACTGTCGACATAAAATCGAGCGTTTCGATTATTATCTAGAATAGCTAGGCGGCCACTGCCGTCAGCACCAGATTGAAGAGAGGTAATAGAACGCTTTAAATTATCGATTAATTCAAGATCATGGTAGGGGCTATTCTCATTATGAAAGTAGTATCGAATAATGTCGCTTTTCGTCAGCGTGTAAGAATAGCCATTTAACACGGAAACAGAATGACGAAAATACCCTGCCAGCTTCTCCATATTAAGTTGAAGATAACTTTCTTCTCGTTTCAGTAAAGCATCTTTTTGTTGCTGAAAAATAGAGTAGCTTGATAGCGCAGCACTTAAGGCTATAACAGGAGCGACTAGCAGTAATATTCGGGTATTAAGCTTCATAATAGTCTAGCAACGGGATGAGGTACTTGCCCTTGCCCCCAAATAGCTGGAGTTATCCTTAACATCATGGTCGTGAGTTTATCCTGAGTTATATTAAAGTTATATGCAACAAAGTTACTTAGAATTCATAAAGGGCAGACGAAATAAGCGTCACTTTTTATCCCCCCGTAGAATGGAGAATTCTACGGGGGGCTCGTAAAAGTGTCAGCTCATTCCCGCGATTTATTAGACAGATGTAGACTTATTGAAGTTTTACTTGGGTGGGTTTCACGTTCTCTGCCGGATAACAGCCTAATACTTTTAGGTGTTTTGTGATCTTAGTAAGTTCATTGATGGCCGATTGCATATGTTGTGAGTCCAGATGAGCTTGAAGATCGACATAGAACATCTCTTCCCAAGGGTTTCCCATGATTGGTCGAGATTCTAACTTCGTCATATTGATGCCGTAGCGTTGAAGGATCAGTAGTGTTTCAACCAGAGATCCTGCTTCTTGAGAAGTCGACATAATGACGGTCGTTTTGGCTGGTATTTGCTGTGATACTTCTACAGGTTTGCGCGCTACCACGATAAAGCGGGTGTGATTTTCCGTTTGGTTGGCAATGTTACCTTGGATGGGTTGTAAGCCATATATCTTGCCGCTTGATGCATTACCAATTGCTGCAACATCGCTTCGGTTTAGCTGCTTCACCTTTTTCATTGCATCAGCGGTACTCGCACAGGACTCTAGAGTCACTCCTTTTAAGCGGTTCAAGAACTCACTGCATTGCTGGTGGGGCTGAGGATGAGAATAAAGTGTTTTAATGTCTTCAATTCGAATCTCAGAAGTGCTTACTAAACAGTGCTCTATGCGTTGTGTGAGCTCACCCACGATATAAAGCGTTGTATGTTGTAATAAGTCATACACTTCATTAATGGAACCCGAGCTGGTGTTCTCTATTGGAAGTACGCCGTAATCCGCATGGCCCGATTCAACGGTGCTGGTAATATCTCGAAAACTTTCACAGTTGAGCTCCACCAATTCCATATTTTTCCGGCTGAAGAACTCTCTACTTGCGAGGTGAGAGTAAGAGCCTTTCGAGCCAAGGAAAGCGACTCTAGCGAGTGGTTTTCTGCTTTGAGGATTCGCTAAGTTTTGTAAGTAAGCTTGCTGCAATAAAACGGAATCTTCAATAATAGTGTGAAAAAGTTTCGTTATGTACTGAGCATCAAGGTTGTATTTATTTTGGCCATTATTAATGAGTTTGACCAAAAGCTGTTGTTCTCTATCAGCATCGCGAACAGGCTTAGAAGTTTCTACTTTACTTTTCGCTACCTCAATACTCATTTTTCGTCGTTCAGAGATCAAACTGAGTAATTGATCATCCAATTCGTTAAGGCGTGTACGAATTTCTTCCAGTGAGTATTGTTTGTCGGTCATGAATATTTCCTTTATAAAAAAGCCTCCCATTTGGGAGGCTTCTTGTTCGTTTTTGACTTATCTTCTGCAAACGATCCCGCCTCCAAGGTTATTGGAGTAAAAAGAAGTCAAAAAAGAACAGGTAAGTTTGCATAGTTGCTCACTCTAGAGTGAATATTTAAACACAATAAGCAAGCGAGCTTAGAGCGTCAAGAAAAAAAATAGCGCTTTTCAGCGCTATTTTTAAGTTTTATTTAATCAATCTTTATTCTACTTCTTCTTCAAGCTCGAGTTTTTCTGCTCGTCTAGCTTCTGGCTTGTGACGTAGTTTGTTTAGCTGACGTTCTAATTTTTGTTCAACCTCGTTAACGGCCGCGTATAAATCATCATGGGTTGCTGAAGCGACCAGTTGCCCCTTTGGTACTGTCATTATAGCTTCAAATTTCTTTTGCTTATTTGGTGCTTCGCTAAAAGTGGTTTGGCATCCAATAATGTCTACTTGCCACTTTTCAAGTTTCTTAAACTTACTTTCAATGTGCTCACGGATAGCAGAGGTGATGTCGATATTTTTACCAGTGATTTTTACTTTCATAGATGCTTTCCTCTGTGTCATCCCTTATGGGTTAACTTCAGATTACGCATTTGAGCAGAAAGTAACGTGATCTTAATCACTGTTTCTTGTCGATATTTATCAATGAAAACTAAATGTGATCTTACGCAAAGAGTCATGCTGTTTTCATAAAGAAAAGCTTGTTTTTTATTGGGATAAGACTAGATTGGAAGAGGTAATACGCAAAAACAAACCTTATTTTTGGGGAGTTTTTGCAGCCTAAAAAACCTTCCTGTTTGTTTTCTATCCACTCTTAATTGTGATCTTCGTCTCGATAAGTTCAGGCTACCCTTCAATGGCTAAGATAATGCAGCAGGGTAAGGCGGTTTTATTGATCGCGCAGTGGCAGTAATTCTGTCAGTGCAACGCTAGCATTTCTTTTAGCACGTAACTGCTTTAATGCGGATAGCTGTTTGTAAACAACGTAATATCGATTGATGTTGGCCACATAAGTGACGGGTTCTTTACCTATATTTCTCCGAGCAATAATTTCCACATTTTTAAACCAAACATTGGGGTCATAACCGTGCTTAACGGCTAAACGCCTCATTTTTCGAATGTTGGCAGGTCCTGCATTGTAAGCTGCAAGGGTGAAATAGACCTGATTATCAGCGGAAATATCATCATCAGTAAAATACCGATCTTGTATGAACCGCATGTATTTCACGCCTGCATGAATATTGTTGTCGACTTTTTGAATATCAGCAATTGCGACGTTAGGATCTTTTGCGGTACTGGGTAGTACCTGCATCACACCAACAGCGCCTTTGTGAGACACTTTACTTTGATCTAACCCTGACTCTTGAAAGCCTTGAGCTGACATCATCAGTGGGTCGAATGAGTATTGTTCGGAATAGACTGAAAATATCGAGTATAACGAAGCTAGACGTTCCACTTTATTAGGATCGAGTAATCGTGCTAACCAACGAGTGTCTTCGATATATTTGTTATAAATAACGTTACCCAAAAGTGTCCCAGCGCGAGAAGACTTTAAAAACTGATCCGTTACTGTTTTTAATTGAGGGCTATTTTTTCTCATTGCCCAAGCAATTTTTCCACCCTCACGAAGTGGAAGAGCTGTGTGGACCTGCAGGTTTTCCATTGCGTTCATCCATAGCTCTGCTTTATGGCTGTCTAGAACGGTTGCTTTGATATGGCCCAAATTGATCATTTCCATCAGTTCATAGTCTTGTAACGTTTCTTCAATGAACTGAATAACGACGGGAGGTTGATCGATGGCATCGAGCTGAAAATTGATACGTTGTAGGCTTTCAAAATAACTAGAGCTTGCGCGAATCCAGACTTCTTGACCACTAAGTTGTTCAATTGAGGTGAATGGTGTCACCGATTGCTGAGTCACGATAAGTTCACTGACATCGCTGATAAAAGGAGAACTAAAATCGACGCGTTGTTTTCTTTTTTCTGTGATGGTGAGGTTGGCCATGGCGAGATCACCGTACCCACTTTCAATAGCTGGTAGCAAGTCATCTCGATGTATAGGAATCACCTGTAGGTTTAGATAGGGCGACGTCTTTTTGAGTTGTTTCTCAAAATGATAAAGTAACTCGGCAATAATTCCCTTTGGCCGTCCACCTTCGATGTAATAAAACCCTAAATCAGCAGCCACTAAAACACGTATAACACTTTTATTTTTTAATTCGTCAAAGTCGCCTTTGTAGGGTTTTTTTTGCAGGGGGGATAGCTCTAGCGCAGAAGCACTTGAAACGCCCAGTAACAGAAATATAAAAGTAAACCACTGCTTACATTTAGAGGTCACAATAAGCCATCCTTTACTAATTGATTCTTTAAGGGTAGGCGAAATACTGGTATGAGCAAATGATACAAAAAAGCCGCATCACAAGAAGCGGCTTTAAATCAGTGAGTTATCTTTATTGGTGTGTATTAATTGCCATTAAGCTCAATAAGTTTTTTGGTTCTAGCAACCGATTCTTCTAATCCAAGCTCTTCATACGCAGCTAATTGAATCTCTAATGATTTGCGGGCAGCCACTGTATCTGGGTACGTTTTTTGTAGTTCTTGGCTGCGGTTAATGGCAGCAATCCATGCCTCGCGTCGTAGATAAAAATCTGCGGTCGCCAAATCATAGTCGGCTAATCGATTCTTTAGCGCGTACATACGTTTTCTAGAATCATTAGCAAATTGACTATTAGGGTAACGTTCAAGCAGCTTTTTAAAATCAGCGAACGCTTTCTTTACAGGTTCAGGATCTCGATCACTTCGATCGACATTAAATAAATCATGCATGAAATTACGATCTTGAGCCATGTGTGTTAGGCCACGCATGTAAAGCACCCAGTCGAGCTTGTTATGCGTTGGATTTAAACGGCTAAAGCGCTCAATAGTAGCAAGGCCCAATGCCAAGTCATCGTTTTTGTAATACGCGTATATAAGGTCGAGTTGCACCTGTTCAGAATACGCGCCAAAAGGGTAACGTGAATCTAAGGCTTCTAGCTGTTCTATTGCTGTTAACCAGTTTCCTGAACGCAGGGATAATTGAGCTTCTGCATAGAGCTCTGATGGTGGAACATCGGGAACAATCTCATTACTGCTTGAGCAACCAAACAGCAAAGTAAGAGCGAGTAAACTGGATAAAGTATAGTGTTTCATGTCAGGAGCTGATTCCTTGAATTAAATATTTCTTAAGCTTCCGTTACTTTCTTCTTCGTAACAGATACAATGACGCTTATTTTTCCACAGTAGTGAGCATTAGTCTCACAGTTTTTGAAAAAGTTCGATATGGCCCAGCAGATAGAATTAACAAATACAGTAAAAGATAGCCAGCTTGGTCAGAGATTAGACCAAGCTGTCGCGGAATTATTCGCCGATTTCTCACGCTCTCGTATCAAAGAGTGGTTATTGGCCGGTAAAATCCAAGTGGATGGTGAAGTAATTACCAAACCTCGCGTTAAAGTAATGGGTGGAGAGCTTATTACCGTTCAAGCAGAGCTTGAAGACGAACAGCGTTGGGAAGCTCAAGATATTCCGCTTGATATTGTCTATGAAGATGACGATCTTTTGGTTATCAATAAACCGATTGGTTTTGTTGTTCATCCAGGAGCAGGGACACCAGATCGCACCGTGCTTAACGCATTACTTTTTCATTACCCTGATATTGCAGAAGTACCGCGCGCGGGCATTGTGCATCGTTTAGATAAAGACACAACAGGTCTTATGGTGGTCGCTAAAACCGTACCTGCACAAACTCGACTAGTACGTGCGCTTCAAAAACGTAAAATCACTCGTGAATACGAAGCGATAGCTATTGGTAAAATGACCGCTGGTGGTAAAGTAGATCAACCTATTGGTCGTCATTCAACGAAGCGCACCCTGATGGCTGTAGCGCCCATGGGGAAACCGGCTGTAACTCACTACCGAGTCGCTGAACATTTCAGAGAACATACTCGTATTCGCTTACGCCTTGAATCGGGTCGAACGCACCAAATCCGCGTTCATATGTCGTATTTGCAGCATCCGTTATTGGGTGATACTGCTTATGGTGGCCGAGCTCGTATACCAAGAGACGCAAGTGAAGAAGTGACCGAGATGATTCGTGGCTTTCAACGACAAGCTCTGCATGCTGTGATGCTTCGTTTTGAACATCCAGTGACAGGGGAAACGTTAGAATTCCATGCTCCGGTTCCTGATGATATGGTCGCGATTACTGAAGCACTGCGAGAAGATGCAAAACTAAACCACGCCGAAGATTACTAACCATGATCATCCCTAACTGGAATGCTCCTAGCTGTATAAAAGCAGTGTCTTCAACTCGCGTTGGTGGGGTTTCATTGCCACCCTATGACGGATTGAATCTAGGAACACATGTTGGGGATGACATTGCATTGGTTGAGCAAAATAGGACGTTATTTGCTGAGCAATGTGCCATGCCTAGTCAGCCTGTTTGGCTAAACCAAACCCATTCGACACATATACTTGAAGTCAAAGCACCGACAGAGACGGTGTTAGATGCTGATGGTGTTTTTACCCGTTCTCACAACGTCGTATGCTCAGCGATGACCGCAGATTGTTTGCCTGTACTCTTAACTAACACGTCAGGTACGCAAGTGGCAGCGATTCATGCGGGGTGGCGAGGGTTAGCCGGTGGCATCATTGAAAATGCAGTGAATCAGTTTGATGGCGATGTCATAGCCTGGCTGGGCCCAGCGATTGGTGCAACAGCGTTTGAAGTGGGTGATGATGTCTTGCACGCATTTTGTCTATTTGATGAAAATGCTGAGCGAGCGTTTATGCCTATTGAAAGTAATAAATGGCTGGCTAACATGACGATGTTAGCGACTCAGCGTTTAAAGCGTGTTGGGGTTAATCATATCTTTTCTAGCGATGTGTGCACTTATCAACAAAAGCGTGATTTCTTTTCCTACCGCCGTGATGGCATTACCGGGCGACAAGCCGTATTTATTTGGATTGAACCGAACTAACTCTTGCCCGTAATGTTCATGATCTATTTTTTGACTCATTCCTATTCCCTACCCCTTGAAAATTTAGTCTTTAGTATCCATCTTTCTAGTAAATATTAACTCATTTAGTCAGTTGGAATTATCGCTATGCGTCTAGATAGATTTACAAGTAAATTTCAAATTGCCATCTCTGATGCCCAATCATTGGCTTTGGGTCGTGACCATCAATATATTGAACCTGTGCACTTAATGGTTTCTTTATTAGACCAAAACGGCAGCCCAATTCGACCATTGCTGACTATGCTCGATGTGGACGTTCCACATTTGCGCTCCAAATTGAGTGAAATCTTAGAGCGTTTGCCGAAAGTTAGTGGCATTGGTGGTGATGTACAACTATCTAGCGCGATGGGGATGCTTTTTAATCTGTGCGATAAAGTCGCTCAAAAGCGTCAAGATGCTTATATCTCCTCTGAAGTCTTTTTACTCGCAGCGTTGGAAGACAATGGTGCTTTGGGGGCCTTACTCAAAGAGGTTGGTCTGACCGAGAAAAACTTGTCAGGTGCCATCGATAAAATTCGCGGTGGGCAAAAAGTAAAAGATCAAAATGCCGAGGAACTTCGCCAAGCGTTAGAAAAATTCACCATTGATCTAACCGAGAGAGCAGAACAAGGAAAATTAGACCCTGTTATTGGTCGAGATGACGAAATTCGCCGAACGATTCAAGTTCTCCAACGTCGCACCAAAAATAATCCAGTGATTATCGGTGAACCAGGTGTCGGGAAAACCGCGATAGTAGAAGGTCTCGCTCAGCGAATTATCAACAATGAAGTACCTGAAGGTTTACGCGGCCGTAGAGTCTTGTCTTTGGACATGGGGTCTCTTGTG
>NZ_JBNGCJ010000249.1:0-1268 GCF_049974785.1 Vibrio genomosp. F10 str. 9ZD137 | reverse complement strand
ATAGCGGCTCTCGGAATCCCGAGGTCAAGCAGCAATTGCTCACCAATATCATCTTCAACCACGCCAATCCTATATTTCGCCATGTCTAATGGGTTATCAACCTCTATGCCCCTACCCCGTTTTGCCATTACCACGACTTTAACTTTAGAGATTGGGCCTACCCACAGAAACAAGTCTTCTCGATGTTCGGTTCGCGTCGTAGAGAAAACAGCCGTGTTTGGTGTCGTCAGCGCCGTTCGATAAGCATCAGACCATGCTTGCAACACAATGCGATTACTGCCTATTTCCTCCCCGACCGCTTTAGCGGCAGCATGCAAGACGTCAACAGAAGAACCCGTTAACTGTCCATCAAGGATAAAGTTTGCAGGCGGGTACTCTTCGGTCAAGTACAAAGCCCGGCCAACGTTGTCGCTTTGGCTGTGGGCTTGAACTGTCGAAGTCAGCAAAAGTGATAACAGGGATGTCGACAAAAATCTATAAGGGTTGTTCATCATCGCCTCTAATTTTAAACGCTTCCTCATAAACGTTAGTCGAGGATCAAATAAGCGTCTAGGTGTAAACCCAGACTTATGCTTTTTTGTTGTTTAAACATTGAAGCTAAGCCATGAAGATAAGTAGTAAAGCGAAACCGAAAAGCTGACCATATTGAGCTGAGATTTTTTCGTTCCACATCACCTCAGCAAGATCAATCAGGCACTGATTCAAAGTAAACAACCTCTCTTATTTATTCATTAACCAAAACGTCCACTTACGTAACGCTTACGTTACAGAAAAACAGCAATGTTGTTACTTAGCCATAAAGATATCGCGATTTAAATCAAACATTTAGCTTTCAATATTTAGCAATAGGTGTTGTGTGAACTACTCACCATATTTCTCTCTGAATAGCCCTCACAATACTCATAACCACAACTAATAATGGGTAACTGATATGCTGTATTTAGAATTCTTGTTCTTGTTACTGGTGCTCTATGTAGGCTCTCGCTTCGGCGGGATTGGGCTTGGGGTCGTATCGGGTATTGGCCTTGTCGTCGAGGTCTTTGTTTTTAAGATGCCGCCGAGCTCCCCACCAGTCACCGTAATGCTGATTATTTTAGCCGTTGTTACTTGTGCTTCCATATTAGAAGCCGCAGGCGGTTTAAAGTATATGCTTCAAGTCGCGGAGCGCCTGCTAAGAAAGAACCCTAAACGTGTCACGCTGATCGCGCCTTTCGTTACCTACTCAATGACCTTCTTATTGGGTACTGGCCATAGATCGGAAGAGCGGT
>NZ_JBNGCJ010000248.1:0-5296 GCF_049974785.1 Vibrio genomosp. F10 str. 9ZD137 | reverse complement strand
TGGCTGTTTTAGGTTGCTTGGTACTAAGAAAGTACTGCCAATCAACGCAATCAGTCCTAATATCGCAACAATCAGAAAAGTCGATTGCCAACCAAAGGTTTGACCGATGTAAGTACCGAGCGGCACACCTGTTACTAATGCCACGGTCAATCCGGTGAACATAATCGCAATCGCGCTGGCGGCTTTTTCTTTGGGTACAAGTCCTGTGGCAATCGTAGAGCCAATAGAGAAAAACACACCATGGGCTAAACCAGTTAAAATGCGAGCAACGACAAGGGTGTTGTAACCAGGTGCTTGCCATGCCAATAAATTACCTGCCACAAACAGTGACATAACAGTAATGAGTACGTGCTTACGGTTCCACTTTCCCGTTAGCGCAGTTAAAACAGGTGCGCCAATGGCAACACCTAATGCATAAAGGCTCACAAGTAGCCCTGCGGATGGCAGTGAGACATTTAAGTCAGAAGCCATAGTCGGGAGTAGCCCCACGATCACAAACTCCGTTGTTCCGATAGCAAAGGCGCTGAGCGTCAATGCGAGAAGTGCTAATGGCATATCGTTTACTCTCTTATATTAGGTTTTAGTACACTACAGCGAATGTGCTTATCCACGTGTCGCTGCCTCGTGATTTGATGAGAGGATTGTGTACGAAGATGATATTGTAAAAAACAGCTTGTTTAACAAATTATATTTGTTATAAATGCAATAATTCACATTGACCGTTGGAAACAGGAAAGAAAGCATGCGCACAAAATCGGACGATTTAGAAATTCTACTTACTGTCGTTGATACTGGCGGGTTTACGACGGCAGCAGATAATCTAGATATACAGGTGGCACGAGTATCACGAGCGGTGAGTAAGGTTGAAGGCCAACTTGGTGTAACGATATTAAACCGAACCACAAGACGGATCGAGTTAACCGATGAAGGGCGGCAATTTGTTGAGTCGGTGCGAATAGGCCTGATGCAATTACAACAAGCGGAAGAAGATATTATTTCCCGTGGGGAATTGCCCAAAGGCCGTTTACGTGTCGACGCGGCTAGTCCGTTTGTGTTTCATCAACTAGTGCCATTGGTGCAATCATTTAATCAAGCCTATCCCGATATTGAGTTGGAGCTGACCTCTAATGAAGGTTTTGTAGATTTACTAGAAAAGAAAACCGATATTGCTATTCGTATCGGTGCATTAAATGATTCAACCTTACACGCTAGATCTCTTGGCCGAAGTTTACTTCACATTGTTGCTTCACCTGATTATTTATCAAAGCGCGGCTTTCCAAGTAAGAGTAGTGATTTGGAACATCACGATACCATTGGCTTTTCAGCACCCAAAACACTCAATGAATGGCCTTTGAAAGGATTTTCAGGGCTTACTCCAACGCTGATCTCAAGTAACGGTGAAACGGTGAGACAGCTCGCGTTGATGGGAAATGGAATCGCCTGTCTATCGGGCTTTATGGTGAAAAAAGACATTGCGGAAGGAAGATTAATTGTGTTGTTAGAAGGTGAAAAAATCGGCAACTCAGGCAGAGAGCAAATCAATGCGGTTTACTACAAGTCTTCTTCTGTTGCCAAGCGGATTTCTGCTTTTATCGATTTTATTCAGCCGAAACTGGATCTGTAAATCGTGTACAGCGAGGTAACTTTGTACCCCGCTTAGGATATTTCTTCTGACATCTTGGACAAAGCAGTTACCTATAAAAGCCGATGAGACATCGACATCCAAAAAGATCATTGCTTGAGCATACTTAGACTATTGCATTTATAACAAATATAATTTGTCTTTGTTGCTATAAATGCTTGGTGATTCATTTGCTAGTATGCCCCTATCAAATGAAGAGGGCTCAACTATGTCACTATCACTGTTTCAACCATTCACACTGGGTGGTCTCACACTCAAAAACCGCATTGTCATGCCACCGATGACACGCTCCAGAGCAAGCCAACCTGGGGATGTTGCTAATGAAATGATGGCGACCTATTACGCTCAGAGAGCCAGTGCAGGTTTAATTGTCTCCGAAGGCACACAAATTTCACCAAATGCAAAAGGCTATGCGTGGACGCCTGGTATTTATACACCTGAGCAGATCGCAGGCTGGCGTAAAGTAACTCAAGCAGTGCATGCAGAAAATGGCGCAATTTTCGCTCAGCTCTGGCATGTGGGCAGAGTCACTCACACAGATAACATCGGTGGTGAGCAACCGATTTCTTCATCAGCGTTAAAAGCGGAAAACGTAAAAGTATTCGTTGATAATGGCAGTGATGAACCAGGTTTTGTTGATGTCGTGCAGCCTAGAGCAATGACAAAAGCAGATATTCAACAAGTCATCGCAGATTATCGTCAAGCGGCATTGAATGCGATTGAAGCCGGTTTTGATGGCATTGAACTGCATGCGGCGAATGGTTATTTGATCAACCAATTCATTGACTCCGAAGCTAACAACCGCAGTGATGAATACGGCGGTAGCCTGGAAAATCGTCTTCGTTTTCTTGATGAAGTCGTTGCAGCAATGGTGGACGCAATTGGCGCTAACCGCGTTGGTGTGCGCTTGGCACCTTTAACAACCTTAAATGGTACTGTTGATGCTAACCCTATCGAGACTTATACCGCTGCTGCTGCGTTACTCAATAAACATCATATCGTGTACCTACATATTGCTGAAGTCGATTGGGATGACGCCCCTGATACGCCAGTCTCTTTCAAACGTGCCTTACGTGAAGCTTATCAAGGTACTTTGATTTACGCAGGTCGTTATAATGCGGAAAAAGCAAAGCAAGCTATTGATGATGGACTGGCAGACATGATCGGCTTTGGTCGGCCTTTTGTGGCGAATCCCGATCTTCCTGAACGACTCCTTCACGGCTACCCGTTCGCAGAGCACGATCCAAACACCTTGTTTGGTGGCGGCGAAAAAGGGCTGATTGATTATCCAACGTATAAAGCTTAAGGGGGAGGTATGTTTAAGGTATTTAAAGGTCATGAACTTGAGACTAGAAACCGTATCGCTATGGCGCCGATGACTCGCTCGCGCACGTCTCAACCAGGTGATGTGCCAAACGAGATGATGGCAACCTACTACCGTCAGCGTGCCAGCTCTGGTTTGATTGTCACAGAAGGCGCTCCTGTCTCAGCGGTAGGTCGGGGCTACTCTATGACGCCAGGTATTTACACAGAAGAACACATTGAAGGCTGGAAGAAAGTGACTCAGGCTGTTCATGAGGAAGGGGGGAAGATATTTATCCAACTCTGGCATGTGGGGCGACGCAGTCATTCTGATATTTCAGGTTCACAACCTCTGGCACCATCAGCGATAAAAATTCCAGATCAGGTCTTCGGCCCATTACCTGAAGGCGGGTTTGGCATGGTGGAAACCCAGCAGCCAAAAGCAATGAGTGCAGATGAAATCCAAGCAACCATTGCCGACTTTGCTCAAGCTGCAAAAAATGCTGTTGAAGCAGGGTTTGATGGTGTTGAAGTTCATGCTGCGCATGGTTACTTGTTTGATACCTTTTTACGTTTAGAAAGCAACCAAAGAAGTGATCAATATGGTGGCAGCCAAGAGAATCGCATGCGCTTTTTGGTTGATACGTTGCAAGCACTTACCGACGAAATTGGTGGGGAAAGAGTTGCGGTTCGTCTGTCTCCTCATATCGGAGAGGGTTTTGCTGGGGATGATGTTGAAATTGTTCCGCTAACGTTAGCATTGCTGGAAAAACTACAGCTGATGAACCTTGCGTATGTGCATTTTTCAGAAAACATATCACGCTATGTAGAGGTGCCTGAAGAGTTTCGACAGCAAGTACGCCGAATATACTCTAATCCAATCATGGTTGCAGGAAAGTTGACCAAGCAATCAGCGCAACAGTTACTCGACAAGCAATATGCTGATTTCGTTGCCTTTGGTACTCCTTTTGTAACGAACCCTGATTTGGTCGCCCGATTTGCTCATGATTTACCATTGGCCGAGTTTGATGCCGATGCTAGGTTGACCTTGTATGGGGGTGGAGCCGAAGGCTACGTCGATTATCCAACTTATCAAGCCTAATACACCAGGTACCAAGGACGATAACTCTTTGGTGCCTGATCTTTTCATTAAGCGAGTGGAAGTGATATGGAACCCTATCGAATTTGGCAATATCAAACTGAGAAACACAGTCTTGTTTTAGGTAAGGCTGAAAGAGCAACTTTAGATGACAGCGAAATCTTAGTACAAAACAAAGCGATTGGTATTAACCCTGTGGATTGGAAATTTATTAAAGCCAATCCTTTAAATTGGCCGAATGGCCATGTTCCAGGTGTTGATGGTGCAGGCGTCGTTGTACAAGTAGGTTCTAAAGTTGATCCCAGTCTAATTGGCCGTCGAGTGGCATATCATGGTTCACTAAATCGCCATGGTAGCTTCGCTGAATATACTGTTTTGAACGTTGAGCGAGTGATGACACTACCTGAGAGCCTATCTTTTGAACTTGCCGCGGCACTGCCTTGTCCGATGCTAACTGCGTGGCAAGCATTTGAAAAAATTCCATTAACCCGACAAAGAGAAGTGCTTGTCGTTGGTTTTGGCGCGGTGAATAATTTGTTATCCCAGATCCTTGTCAGAGCGGGTTATATCGTTGATGTTGTCTCCGCGAGTCTGAGCGAAGAGCGAGCCAAAAGCTTAGGTATTCGCCAAGTTTATCGGGAGCAATCTCAAATCGACATGAAATACTTCGCCATTTTTGATGCGGTGAGTGGGGAAAATGCCGCCCATTTAGTGCCGCTGTTAAGAGCGAATGGACATATTGTCTGCATTCAAGATCGTATTGCTAAACCCATTGACCCTCCATTTACGCGCACTATTTCTTACCACGAAATAGCCCTTGGAGCGTTACATAATTTTGGTGATAAAGATGATTGGCATACATTAATGCAAAATGGTGAAGCGCTGCTTGAGCGTATTGAAAATGGGAGTGTTGAAGTTAGTATTCCTGTCACTTTTAAATTCGAGCAGATGCTTGATGCGTTGAAACACAGTGAAACCACAAAACGAAAAACCGTGATTACATTGAGTTAGACTGCGCAATTTATCCTTTTGCTGGGAGTCACATAGCGCTTACTTCCTACACTTTGCTTGGATAGTTGTTCTAATTGCTGATATTGAGTAAGACTCATCTTTGCAACGTCGTTTAAAATTGTGGTCTAAATAATTTTGACCACACTCTTACTAGCAGATGCGATACTAATAGCAATCTAACCAACGAAGAATTCGTGATTGCTCAACAGTCGGTAGAACTACTGTAATTTACTTTAAAAACA
>NZ_JBNGCJ010000247.1:0-1259 GCF_049974785.1 Vibrio genomosp. F10 str. 9ZD137 | reverse complement strand
GGGAACGATTACGGCCGGCTGTTTCTTGTCAAAGTTCGCCAAGAAATACCACTGGGCACACCTTGATATTGCAGGTACAGCTTGGAAGTCAGGAGCAGCAAAAGGCTCAACTGGCCGCCCAGTATCAATGCTTGTCCAGTTCTTGCTAAATCGAAGTGGCCAAGAAGGCGAAGAGTAATCGTCAAAAAGGGCCGAGAGGCCCTTTTTTATGCACCACGACAAAAGCAACATCCCTCAGTCATTGAGCCATAGTGAGAACCATGAACAAGGCCACTTTCTACATCGTCAATCTCGATAGCCCTCAAGCGACGAAAAAAGGGTTTGATGATTATGCGTTGTTTATGAGTAAACATTTTGCCAAGCAAGGTGCTAAAGTCTATTTGCACTGCCACAACAAAGAGCATGCAGAACACATCGCCGAGCTCTTTTGGCAGTCCGAACCCGAAGACTTTATGGCGCATAACCTGGTTGGTGAAGGGCCTAAGTACGCTACAAATATTGAAATTGGCTACCCAAACGTAAAGCACACATGGAATCGCCAAATCGTAATTAATTTGGCGGATAATAATACAACCTTTGCGAAGCAGTTCTCAGAGGTGGTAGACTTCGTTCCTTGCGAGGAAAATGCCAAACAGCAAGCTCGAGAAAGATATAAAATTTACCGGCAAGCAGGTTTCAACCTGCAAACCATCGAGATACAGCACCCATAGTCAAACCTTATAGTTAAAGCGATCTTAGCCTAATTATTTCAGACGTAGATCCTTCACTTATAAAGTTTGACCATTTACTAATTCACAGTACCGATTTAAGAGCACTATGGAAAAGACATACAACCCAACATCTATCGAACAAGCGCTATATCAAGCTTGGGAAGAAAAAGGCTACTTCAAGCCACACGGTGACACATCAAAAGAAGCGTACAGCATCATGATCCCGCCACCGAACGTTACTGGTAGCCTTCATATGGGCCACGCATTCCAAGATACCATTATGGATACCTTGATCCGTGCGCAGCGTATGAAAGGGAAAAATACCCTTTGGCAAGTGGGTACTGACCACGCTGGTATCGCAACACAAATGGTGGTTGAACGTAAAATTGCTGCAGAAGAAGGCAAAACAAAACACGATTACGGCCGTGAAGCGTTCATCGATAAGATCTGGGATTGGAAAGCGGAATCAGGTGGCACGATCACTCAACAACTTCGTCGTCTTGGTGCGTCTGTCGATTGGGATCGTGAACGATTCACTATGGATGACGG
>NZ_JBNGCJ010000246.1:0-15766 GCF_049974785.1 Vibrio genomosp. F10 str. 9ZD137 | reverse complement strand
CGGTCGTTCAGGTTCGTGATAGTTATGGCCGTGTTAATGTCAACAGTGATACTGATGGAAAAATCAGTTATCAAGGGCCACTAACCGTCTTAGTGAACCGATACAGCGCTTCTGCATCAGAAATTTTTGCTGCGGCACTGCAAGATTATGGTCGCGCGATCATTTTAGGGGAAAACTCATTTGGTAAAGGTACAGTTCAGCAACATCGTTCTTTGAATCATATCTATGATTTATTTGAGAAGGAGCTGGGTTATGTCCAATACACCATTCAAAAATTTTACCGAATTAACGGCGGAAGTACTCAGAACAAAGGTGTGATTCCCGATATTCCTTACCCGACACCGATTGATCCTGCAGAAACAGGTGAGAGCGTTGAAGATAATGCATTACCTTGGGATCAGATTGATCCAGTGAAATTTGATTCTTTGCAGGATAACGCTGCATTGATTGGCAAGTTAACCGCCAAGCATGATGTACGTATCGCGAAAGACATGGAATTTCAGTTTATTGCTGAGGATATTGAAAGATATTTGGCTGAAAAAGACGATAATGCGATTTCTTTGAATGAGAAAGTAAGGCAAGAACAAAGTGATAAAAATGACGATCTTCGTTTAGCCCGCGTTAATCTGCGCCAAAAAGCAAGTGGTGACGAGCTCTTTGCTACTTTAGACGATATTCCTAAAGACTATGATCTTCCAGATGCTTACCTAGATGAATCTGTCGCTATAATGGTCGATATGTTGCGTTAGTAAGTCTATTGCTTAGCGTGAAAAGCACAAAAAACGAGTACATTCAGTGCTCGTTTTTTTTGCTTAAATTACTTTTCACTCGGTGCTTTGTTGATATTTTTGTGTGATGAAAATCAAAATAATGGCGATTTTTGTGATGTGTGCCTAAACTTTAATAAAAGTAAGGGGGCGTATTATGAGATGGATAATCGTTTTAGCAATGTGTGTAAGTTTTTCTGTATTTGGCCAAGACAACAATCAGGGGTCTGATCTCTCACAGTTTGACCAGCCCTTTTTATTAGGGGACTGGTACTTAATCAACTCAGACCCAGAAAACGCCAACGATAACTTCATGGCAATAAAACTTTCGCTCGATTCAAATTACTCATTCCAGATCGATATTCAAAAGAAAGATTACAGCGTCGACCATTGGGAAGGCCTTTATGCGGCCAATGACGATACGATTATTCTCGGTCTTAATACCTCCGACCCTCAAGTCTACAAGTACTCGGGTAACCATAACCTGCTGAGCATGAATGGCGTTATGTTTACAAAAGGTTTGTCTAACGCGCTTGCGGGAATGTGGTCGAGTGAACAACTTGCAGGGCATGATTTACTGGCGAGTAATGTGAGCAAGATGGACCTGGTGTTGCAGCCTGATTTTGTGTTCATGTTTAAAGCAAGCAACCTTGAAGGCATGGAAACGGTGCATCAAGGTGTCTACTACACAGAGGGTGATCAATTGGTTCTTCTGTATGAAAAGGGTGAACATGAAACTCGATACACACTTAAGAACGATAGGCTAACGCTTGAAGCAGAAGAAGGTGGGATGTATGCCGTGCTCAATAGGATACGTTGATGGGAATACGAGAATACGCTAACGGTTTCTACTGAGTGAGATCCCATAGCCCAGATAAGTATGTCACTAAAGTTAAATTCAGTAGCGTTATCTAACAAATGTGCTGCATAAATCGGCACTTAAACGAGGTATTTAAATTAAATACCTCGTTTTTTTTCAATAGGGGTTGTAACTCGTGGCGACACATCGTAGAAATAGAGCAGATGTTTTCAGTCATAAGGACAAAGACAATGGCGCATACTCCTCAAGCCAAATACCGTAAAGATTACCAGTCACCTTCTTTCACGATCAGCGATCTAGACCTTACTTTCGATTTATTCGATACCCAAACCGTTGTAACCGCAACGTCATCGCTGAAAAAACTGTCAGACAGCACAAGTCTTTACCTAGATGGTGAAGGGTTAACGCTGAAAGAAATCAAGATAGACGGTAAAACTTGGAACGACTTTGAGCAGAATGACACGGGATTAACGATTCACTCTATTACTAGCGATTGCGAACTGATGATCGTGACTCAATTGAACCCTGAAGAGAATACGGCTCTTGAAGGTCTGTATAAGTCGGGAGGCGCATTTTGCACTCAGTGTGAAGCAGAAGGGTTCCGTCGCATTACCTATTATCTAGATAGACCGGACGTTCTTGCGAAATTTACGACCACAGTGATCGCGGATAAAGCACAATACCCGTTTTTATTGAGTAATGGTAACCGTATTGATCAAGGTGATAGCGCAAATGGCCGTCACTGGGTTAAATGGCAAGACCCGCATCCTAAACCTGCGTATCTCTTTGCTTTAGTAGCCGGAGATTTTGATGTTCTACGCGATAATTACACGACACAATCGGGTCGAAACGTAGAATTAGAAATCTTTGTGGATAAGGGGAATCTGAACAGAGCCACTCATGCGATGGTTTCACTTATTAACTCAATGAGATGGGACGAAGAGCGATTCAATCTTGAGTACGATCTAGACATCTATATGATTGTTGCCGTCGATTTTTTCAATATGGGCGCAATGGAGAATAAAGGGCTGAACGTCTTTAACTCTAAGTACGTCTTGGCGAACGATCAAACCGCAACGGATACTGATTACCTTGGCATTGAAGCAGTGATTGGTCATGAGTATTTTCACAACTGGACCGGCAACCGAGTGACTTGTCGAGATTGGTTTCAACTGAGCTTGAAAGAAGGCTTAACGGTTTTCCGCGATCAAGAATTCTCGTCTGATTTAGGGACTCGATCCGTTAATCGGATCAACAACGTCCGTATTATCCGTGGCCCGCAATTTGCGGAAGACGCAAGCCCAATGTCACATCCTATTCGCCCAGATAAAGTGATTGAAATGAATAACTTTTATACGCTAACCGTGTATGAAAAAGGCAGTGAAGTTATTCGAATGATGCATACATTGCTCGGTGAGAAGGCGTTCCAACAAGGTATGGCTTTGTACTTTGAACGACATGACGGTACGGCCGCAACGTGTGAAGACTTTGTGTCAGCGATGGAAGATGCATCTGGCGTTGATCTTAAACAATTCCGTCTGTGGTATAGCCAATCCGGAACACCAACACTCACTGTGAGCAGTCATTTTGACCAACAGGCTAAGACATATGCGTTAACGGTAGAGCAATGCACCCCAGCGACAACGGATCAAACAGAGAAACAAGCGCTGCACATTCCGTTTGATATTGAACTATACGATCAAAATGGTGACGTCATACCTTTGCAGGTGAATGGTGCTAGTGTGCCAAATGTACTTAATGTGACAGCAACCAAGCAAACTTTTGTGTTTGACCATGTAGATTCTCAGCCGATACCATCACTGCTTCGCGAGTTTTCTGCCCCTGTTATTCTTAACTATGGCTACACAGACGCAGAACTTATTTTCCTGATGAGCCACGCTCGCAATGAGTTTGCACGTTGGGATGCTGGGCAGATGTTGCTGGCAAAATACATCAAGAGTAATGTGGCTCACGTAGAACAAAATCAAAAAGTGGCCATTGATATGCCCGTTATTGATGCATTTCGTGGTGTATTGCTGAGTAAAACGTTAGACCCTGCATTCATTGCTGAAATGCTGGTTTTGCCAAGTCACAACGAAATATCAGGTTGGTATGAGCAAGTCAACGTTGATGCGATTGCTCTCGTGTTGAAGCATATTAAAGCAATTTTGGCTGAAGAGTTAAAAGATGAATTAAGTGCGATGTATCATGCGATGGCTCAAAAGACTTACACCATTGCTCATAGTGCCATTGGGCAACGCGCGCTTCGTAACACATGTTTAAGCTATTTGTCACATACGGATATTGGTGAGCAACTTGTTATCGCTCAGTACCAAGATTCCGATAATATGACCGATACCATTGCCGCGATGACTTGTGCCAATAATGCGCAGCTAGCGTGTCGCGAGAGATTGATGTCAGATTACAGCGAGAAGTGGAGCCATGATGGCTTGGTAATGGATAAATGGTTTGCACTGCAAGGGACCAACCCTTCTTCTGGTGCGCTTGAAGTGATCAAGCAAACCATGGAACATGCGGCATTTAGCATTAAAAACCCTAACCGTACACGCAGTTTAATCGGCGCATTCTTAAATAATAACCCGGTACAGTTCCACGATAAATCTGGATTAGGTTACCAATTTGCAGGAGAGATCATTGCTGAGTTAAACAGCAGTAATCCACAAGTGGCCTCGCGTCTCATTGATCCACTGCTTAAATTTAAAAAGTACGATCAACAAAGACAAGCTTTGATAAAAGAACAGCTTCTTTCTTTACAGTCTTTAGACAACTTAGCCAAAGATCTGTATGAAAAAGTCACCAAAGCTTTAGACTGCTAATATCTTTAGGCTGATTTTGAAGTTGAAGTTGAAGTTGAAGTGGCGGACATCGCCACTTCAACTTATGTCAATACCTAAGGTTAACGATTGAGATTAAGTATTTAGAACCATTACCGATGAAACACTACACCTTTTCCTTAAACATAACATACCAAGCATTTTTGGATCACTATTCCGGTGCGGCTAGTGTCGTCCATGTGGTCACCGATACTGGTTTAAGACTTCAATTACCGGCTGTAAAGTTTCGCGGCTTTCTCAGTCAAATAGGCGTGAAAGGGCGGTTTAGACTAACAACCGACCAAAACAACAAGTTTTTAAAGTTAGAAATGCTATGAATAACTAATTTGTTAGCGGTTTAAACAGAACGCCTATCACATTATCAAACATTCCTGCTGCTACATGAACAAATCCATTAACTATTTGCTAATAAAACTTTTACAATAAAATCATGCATTACCTGCTTTAAGCACTATGCTTACAGCATTCCCTATAAAAATGACAATTCTAATTGTGGAGCGTGATTATGACCGTGCGTGATACTTTAATGCCGGTTCTTCTTGAAAAGGTATATAAGCTAATTCAAGACAAACTAGAGCTTGCCCATCAACCCTTAGTGACTCAACTTGCCCAGCATCTTTTTAGCAATATTGCTCAAGAAGATCTGATCGAAAGGAACGAATCCGATTTGTACGGTGCTGTCGTGAGTTTATGGCACCACATTAATGAAAAGAAACCGGAAGATATCTCGGTTCGTGTATTTAACCCTACTGTCAGTCGCCAGGGTTGGCAATCAACACACACCATTGTCGAAATGGTGGTTCCAGATAGCCCGTTCTTAGTGGATTCTGTAAAAATGGCATTAAGCCGTTTAGATCTCTCTTCCCACTTTATGCTCCATGGGCCGACTCAAGTAGAGCGTGATAAGAAAGGGAAAACGATAGGAATTAACAGTGGCGATGGTGTGTTCCAATCCCTGTTCCATATCGAAGTAGACAGACTCAGTAGTAAGCAAACCATGACGTCACTCAAAAATGAGTTATTGACCATTGTGACGGATGCCGGCCATGTGGTTCGAGATTGGTTGTTGATGGTTGAAAAGCTTGAAGAAGTGACCAATCAAGTGATTAACCAAAAAGAGAGCATCGCATTAAAGGATGATCGTTACGAAGACACGGTTAAATTCCTGCGCTGGTTAGGGGATCATAACTTTACCTTCATGGGGTATAAAGAATATGACCTGGTTAACGTTGATGGCGATAAAGTCCTGACGCCAACCGAAGATATTGGATTAGGTCTGTTTTCTGAAGCGAAGCGTGTTCGAGCCGTAAAACTGTCTGATTTTACTGACTCAGCCAGACTAGAAGCAATGAAAGCATTCTTACTCATTGTGACGAAAGGCAATGCCCAGTCTCGTATTCACCGACCTGCCTATACGGATTACATCGGCATTAAAAAATTCGATAAGAACGGCAAAGTGATCGGTGAGCATCGATTCACGGGCCTGTATACTTCCGCCGTTTATAATCAAAGCGTCGAAAGCATTCCTTTAATCCGTGAAAAAGTAGAGCGAATCCTAGATTCGAGTGGTTACCGTGACGGTTCATACTCTTACAAAGCTCTGCACAATATATTAGAAAATTATCCTCGTGACGAACTGCTTCAAGCCAAAGAAAATGAATTACTTGAAGTCGGAATGGGCGTTGTACAAATGCAAGATAGAGATATGTTGCGCCTTTTTGTACGTAAAGACCCATTTGGCCGTTTCTTTAGCTGCATGGTTTATGTCACCAAAGAACGATATAACACTGAGCTGAGACGTCAGACACAACGTATTCTTAAACAGTACTTTGGCTGTGAGCAAGAAGTGGAGTTCACGACTTACTTCTCAGAAAGCCCGTTGGCAAGAACCCATTACATTGTGCGTGTAGATAATAATAATATGGATGTAGATGTTAAAACGATAGAACATAACTTGATGGAAGCATCATCAACGTGGGACGATCGACTCTCTGATGCGATCGTAGCAAACTTTGGCGAAAGCAATGGGCTTCCTTTGTCGAAAGAGTATATGCGCGCGTTCCCGCGTTCGTATAAAGAAGACATGATGCCAGGATCCGCCGTAGCGGATATAGAAAGGCTTGAAGCACTGAGCGATGACAACAAACTCGGTATGCTGTTTTATCGCCCACAAGAAGAGTCAGCAGATTCTAAAGCCGTTCGGTTGAAACTCTACCACAGAGATGAACCCATCCATCTTTCTGATGTGATGCCTATGCTGGAAAACCTAGGATTGCGTGTCATTGGTGAATCGCCTTATGAAGTTCGAAAGGTCAACGGTCAAAATTATTGGATCCTAGATTTCTCAATGCTTCATAAGAGTGACAAATCGGTTGATCTTCGTGAAGCCAGTGAGCGTTTCCAACAAGCGTTTGCCGAAATTTGGTCAGGTGAACTCGAAAGTGATGGGTTTAATAGGCTGGTATTGGGTGCGTCATTATCGGGTAGAGAAATTTCTATTTTAAGAGCCTATGCCCGTTACATGCGTCAGGTTGGGTTTCCATTCAGTCAACAATATATCGAAGAAACGCTCAGTCATTATCCTCAAATCGCAAAAGGTCTTGTTGATCTATTTAAGAAGCGCTTTGATCCAAAATCTAAGGGCAGCCAAAAAGGGCAAAATGATCTTGTTACTAAGTTAACGGCGCAATTGGATCATGTTGATAGCCTAGATGACGATCGTATTATTCGTCGTTATATGGAGATGATCACAGCAACACTGAGAACCAACTACTACCAGTTAGATGAAAATAAGCAGGTCAAGCCTTGGCTGTCTCTGAAAATGAAACCCAGTGACATCCCTGAAATTCCTCAACCGGTACCCGCATTTGAAATCTTTGTTTATGCGCCAGATATTGAAGGTGTTCATTTACGTGGTGGCAAGGTTGCTCGTGGCGGCCTACGTTGGTCTGACAGACAAGAAGATTTCCGTACCGAGATTCTTGGCCTAGTTAAAGCACAACAAGTGAAAAATACCGTTATTGTTCCTGTAGGAGCAAAAGGCGGATTTGTTTGTAAACGCCAGCACAATTTCACTGAACGAGATGAGATTTTTGCAGAAGGCCAACGCTGTTATAAACGTTTTATTCGTGCATTACTTGATGTATCAGACAATGTCATCGATGGTGAGGTAATTCCGCCTAAAAATGTGGTTCGCCATGATGAAGATGATCCGTATTTAGTCGTTGCTGCAGATAAAGGAACAGCAACGTTCTCGGATCTGGCAAACTCCGTATCTGAAGAATATAACTTCTGGCTAGGTGATGCGTTTGCGTCGGGTGGCTCGAATGGTTATGACCATAAAGCGATGGGCATCACGGCGAAAGGCGGTTGGGAATCGGTTAAGCGCCACTTCAGAGAGATGGGAATTAACTGTCAAACCACGGACTTCACAGCCATCGGTGTGGGTGACATGGCAGGAGATGTATTTGGTAACGGTATGCTGTTATCTCAACACATACGTCTAAAAGCCGCCTTTAACCACATGCATATTTTTATCGATCCTAATCCAGATTCAGCGAGTTCATGGGAAGAGCGTGATCGTCTATTTAAATTGCCACGTTCAGGTTGGGACGACTATAACGAAAAGTTAATTTCTAAAGGTGGAGGCATTTTCTCACGCCGTGCAAAATCCATTGCGCTCACGCCAGAAATTCAAAAAATGCTTGGGACAAAAAAGGCCTCAATGGCACCCAATGATTTGATCAAAAAGATCTTATCGATGGAAGTGGATCTACTTTGGAATGGTGGTATTGGTACTTATGTGAAAGCATCGACCGAGACTCATACTGATGTTGGAGACCGTGCTAACGACACGTTACGTATCGATGGTAAAGACCTCAAAGCGAAAGTTGTTGGAGAAGGCGGCAACCTTGGTATGACTCAGTTAGGGCGGATTGAATTTGCGCTAGCAGGCGGGCGTGTGAATACCGACTTTGTTGATAATGTTGGTGGTGTTGATTGTTCAGATAACGAAGTTAACATTAAGATCTTCCTTAACGGTTTAGTGACTCACGGTGATCTTACCGTGAAGCAAAGAAACAAGATCTTAGAATCAATGGAAGACGAAGTCGGCGACATTGTGCTTGATGACGCTTATTGCCAAGCGGAATCTATTTCTATTACTGAACAGCAAGGCGTTTCGTTAGTTAAAGAGCAAATACGCTTTATTCATGCGATGGAAAAATCAGGGCATTTGGATAGAGCACTGGAATACATTCCAGATGATGAAACTCTGCTGGAACGAGAAAAGAAAGGAATGGCGTTAACGCGTCCTGAGTTATCGGTGCTTATTGCCTACGGTAAAATGACACTTAAAGAAGAGTTAGTTCATGAGGATATTGCCAAAGATGAGTTTCATGCGCAAAACCTAGTGTCTTACTTCCCAGAGGAGTTACGCCGTAACTATTCTGCACATATGGATAGCCATCCACTTCGAGCTGAAATTATTGCTACCGTTCTTGCAAACCAAATGGTGAACGAGATGGGTTGTAATTTTGTGACTCGTTTGCAAGAAGAAACGGGCTCGAGCACGGTCGATATTGCTAATGCTTATGCGGCAGCAAGAGAGATCTATGGATTAGGGGATGTTCTTTCGCAAACTCGTGCGCTTGATAATCAAGCGGAAGCCTCTGCTCAATACGATGTCATTTATTATGTGCGCCGCACGTTACGAAGACTATCGCGTTGGATCTTAAGAAACCGTCCTGGTAAAAAATCAGTGAAAGAAATGATTGCGCTTTACCAAGATGATGTTCATGCCATTACCAATCAACTTGATACCATGTTAGTGAGTGAGGAAGTCCAAGAGCATGAACAAATGGCGAAAGAGTGGATAGATAAAGGTATTTCGACCGAACTAGCAAGTTATGTTTCAAGACTATCAAGTCTTTACTCAGCACTGGATATATCCACAGTGGCTCGAGAAAAGGGTAAAACAGTCGAACAAACGGCCAAACTGTACTATAACCTCGGCGATCGCTTATCTCTTCACTGGTTCTTGAAACAGATTAATGGTCAAGCTGTTGATAATAATTGGCAAGCTCTTGCTCGTGCAGCATTTAGAGAAGACTTAGATTGGCAGCAACGACAGCTAACAGGTCAGGTACTCAGCTGCAGTTGTGATCCTGATAAATTGGATGTCATTAAAGCTTTAGAAGACTGGATAGTGAGTAATGAGGTCTCATTGCATCGATGGGAAAATATACTGAATGAGTTTAAAGTCGGCTCTGTTCATGAATTTGCAAAATTTTCAGTCGCTTTGAGAGAATTAATGCTATTAAATTTGAATTGTGCAGCAAATGAGTAAATAATAACGCCCCGTTCATACGGGGCTTTTTATTCTTTCGGAGGCACAATGCTCTACCGTCTAGCCAGAACTGGCTTTTTCCAACTTGATGCCGAAAAGGCACATGATCTTGCAATTCAAAATTTCAAACGTTTCACGGGAACACCGTTCGATCTTTTCTACCGCCAACAATTACCTGCGCGACCTGTTGAATGTATGGGGCTGACTTTTAGAAATCCTGTCGGTTTAGCGGCCGGGCTTGATAAAAATGGCGAATGTATCGAAGCTTTCGATGCGATGGGTTTTGGATTCGTTGAAGTAGGTACTGTTACTCCTCGTCCACAATCTGGCAATGATAAGCCTCGACTGTTCCGCTTAGTTGAAGCCGAAGGCATTATAAATCGCATGGGATTTAACAACCTTGGGGTTGATAACCTGATTGACAATGTTAAGAAAGCCAATTACAGCTGTGTATTGGGTATTAACATTGGTAAAAATAAAGACACACCGATTGAAAAGGGCGCTGAAGATTACCTAATTTGTATGGAAAAGGTATACCAATACGCGGGCTATATTGCGGTTAACATTTCCTCTCCTAACACACCGGGACTGCGTAGCCTTCAATATGGTGATGCTCTAGATGAACTGCTCGCGGAACTTAAAGCGAAACAAGGTGAGCTTGAAGCGAAACACAACAAATATGTGCCGTTAGCATTAAAGATCGCACCGGATCTTAGTGATGACGAGATTGCACAAATTTGTGAATCATTGATCAAAAATAAGATCGATGGTGTGATCGCAACGAACACGACATTAGATCGCTCTATTGTTGAAGGAATGAAGTTTGCCAATGAAGCGGGTGGTTTAAGCGGTCGTCCTGTTCAAGCACGCAGTACGGAAGTTGTTCGTCGACTTCACGAGGAATTGGGTGACAAATTACCAATCATTGGTGTTGGTGGTGTTGATTCTTATGTATCAGCGAAAGAAAAACTGATGGCAGGTGCGCAGCTTGTTCAAGTTTATTCTGGTTTTATTTACCATGGGCCTAAATTGGTTCAGAATATTGTTAAAAATCTATAACAGAAAACTGAGCTAGAATCGCACTACAATGTCTGACGTTTTGCGACACTGTCACGCTTTAAATGAGTGTTATTTGAAAGCGATCGAAGAGGGAATGAGAAATCATTTCCTCTTTTTTTTTAAATTGGCACTCGTAGAATTACTTTATTCAGCAGCAAAAGGTAAGTAAGCATTCTACCTAATGGCTTGATAATTCGGAAATTTGAGAGTGATACAATGCTTAAACCCAGCGACAAATGGACTTGGTACTACGATGACAAGGAAAGCACACTGATGCTGGACCTTGGTGACGATATTGTATTCAAAACAAATCTACCTAGAAAACTCTTAGTGGATTGCGCCGTTGGAATCAATGAATTCTCTGTTGACGATGCTTCAGCATTTCAAACGTTCAAAGAACAGATCTCTTTACTCCCATTAAATGAACCGCGCCAGGCTGAGCTAGCACTGTATTGCGTGGCCGCAAAGCGTTTTCATAAGCCTGTACAGCCTAAAAGTTGGTTCTTTGATAGTCAGCACGGTGAATGCTTTCCACAAGAAGGTGACCTAGTGCGGTTAACCAATCAATTCAGTGACCGATGTTTTATTACGCTGGAAGTAGGAGAGTCTGCCAGTTTGGTAGCGTTAATTGATATTGAACCTTTTGAGCTTTCTTCGACTAAGCAACTTGTATTTGGCCAGGCGATTAAAGTGATGCACGATAGAATGTCACTGGCTAACGACATGTTCCAAAACCAGCCCATAGCGCTCGTTAGCTAAACCCGTTTTAGTTCCTTTACGTTTTTATCGGCCTATGGCCGATTTTTTTTGCTCTAAATCTATTGGTCTCCTTTATTGTCCCTTGCATTGTGTCTCAAATAACGTGAAATCCCTCCACTAATCTGAATTAATTTGCTTCTATCGAGTTGCCCAAACAGGGCAAAAACACTCGGAAACCAACCAATAATTCCCATTTTAACTCAATGTGTAATAAAATTTCACCCTTAAACCCAGCATGGTATAGACCAGAATTGGTGTGAATAAGTATTCACTTCGGCTTTGAGCCTTTCATTGTGTTGATTTAACGGGAAGCAGATTGATGAAGGGATGAAAAGCAATAACCGCTTAACTTTGGCGAACAAGTGAGCAGTTAAATGAGTGAAGAGTAAGAAAAATAACCGATCAACTTACTTAATAAATAGATAGTCAGGTATAATACCGGGTCATTTTTTATTACTTAAAGAGCACTATGCATCAATATCTAGCGGTTACCTCAAACGGCCTTGAAAACTTATTGGTTGAAGAACTGATCAAACTTGGCATTCAGAACCCAAAACCAGTCCAAGCGGGGGTGAAGTTTAAGGCATCAACTGAGCAAATTTATCGTTGCTGTTTATGGAGTCGTTTGGCTTCTAGATTTGTACGTGTTCTTTCTGAATTTACTTGTAACGATGATATGGACCTCTATTTATCTGCAACCGCAGTGAATTGGGTGAACCACTTCCACAGTTCGAAGAAGTTTGTGGTGGATTTCAACGGTACGAATAACGAAATACGCAATAGCCAATACGGTGCAATGAAAGTTAAAGATGCGATCGTTGATTGCTTTACCAAGAGAAGCTTACCTAGGCCGTCGATCAGTAAAGATCATGCGGATCTTCGTATTCACGTCCGACTTCATCGCGATAAAGCGCTTCTTGGCATAGATATGGTTGGCGGAGGCTTGCACCAACGTGGTTATCGTCCAGAAGCGGGCAGAGCACCGTTACGTGAGACATTAGCTGCAGCGATCATCTTAAGAAGCGGCTGGGATGCGACGAAACCTTTCTTAGACCCTATGTGTGGCTCTGGTACCTTAGTGATTGAGGCGGCCATGATGGCAGCAAACGTTGCTCCTGGCATCAAACGTCAGAAGTGGGGCTTTGAATCTCTTGAAGACTTCGAATCTGAGCTTTGGACGGAAGTAAAAGCAGAAGCATCGGTACAATCTCGTCGCGGTGTCAATAAAGTTGACTGCAAGTTTTTTGGCTTTGATAACGATGAAAGAGTGTTAAAAACCGCACGAGATAACGCCCGTCGCGCAGGTGTCGAAAGCCTGATTCAGTTTGAAGTGAGTGATGCGGCTCAGCTTAAACGTCCAACTGAATTTGAAAATGGTGTCATAGTGTCAAACCCACCGTATGGTGAACGACTTGGTACTCACCCTGGTTTAATCGCGCTCTATACTGCGTTTGGTGCGCAGTTGAAGTCTGAGTTCGGTGGCAATACCGCGTCGATATTCTCAAGCTCTGACGAATTACTCAGCTGTTTGCGCATGCGAGCGGATAAACAGTACAAATTGAATAATGGCGCGTTACCGTGTCACCAAAAAAATTACTCTATATCGAGTCGACGTGCTGATTCTAACGGAGAATCTTCTCCTGGCGCAGTTGTGGCTCCAGACTTCTCTAATCGTTTGAAAAAGAACATAGCCAAAATTGGTAAGTGGGCGCGTAAAGAGCATTTAGAGTGTTACCGTATCTACGATGCTGATTTGCCAGAGTATAACGTGGCTATCGACGTTTATTTGGATAATCTTGTCATTCAAGAGTACGCTGCACCGAAAGATGTGCCAGAAGAGACGGCGAAACGTCGTCTTACTGATATTATTCGTGCAGCTATCGATGTTACTGGTACGGAAGCGAATAAAGTTGTGCTAAAAGTTCGCGAGAAACAGAAAGGTCGTTCTCAATATCAAAAACTCGGGCAGCAGTCAGAGCGTTTAGAAGTGCATGAGTACGGTGTGAAGTTAATTGTTAACCTGCATGACTATCTTGATACAGGGCTTTTCCTCGACCACAAAATTACCCGTCGTAAGATTGGTGAAATGGCCAGCGGGAAAGACTTCTTGAACTTGTTTGCTTACACCGGTTCAGCGACGGTTCACGCTGCGTGTGGTGGTGCGAAATCAACGACGACAGTCGATATGTCTAACACCTACCTAGACTGGGCAAAAGACAACATGACGCTCAATGGTAAAGTAGGGCGTGAGCATCAGTTCGAGCAAGCGGATTGTCTTAAATGGCTAAGCAATACAGACAAACAATACGATCTGATTTTTATTGACCCTCCGACATTTTCTAACTCAAAGCGTATGGATCAATCGTTTGACATTCAACGCGATCATATTCAGTTAATGACTGAATTAAAGCGTTTACTCAGAGAAGAAGGGACGATTGTATTTTCAAATAACAAACGTCATTTTAAAATGGATTTAGAAGCGCTTAAAGAACTGGGTTTGAAGGCGAAGAATATCTCTTCTACCACGCTACCATTAGATTTCTCAAGAAATAAGCACATTCATAACTGCTGGTTGCTTAGTCACGACAGCCAGTAAAATAAGGCAATGATGTGATCACATTATACAGTACCGAAGGCTGCCATCTTTGTGAGATGGCCCTAGAGCTACTTAAAGCAAAAGAGATAACTCAAGAGTTAGACATTGTAGACATTGCTTTTGATGACACTCTATTTTCACGTTACGGGGTCACTATTCCAGTTGTAAAATTCGAACAATCCGAATTGAATTGGCCTTTTAACTCACAAGAATTACAAAGTTGGTTGGATAAAAATGGCATTACTTACCATTCATAATGGTTTACTCGCATTTGGTGATCACCCGTTACTCGATCATTCCGATTTTGCGTTACAAGAGAATGAAAGAGTCTGTTTGGTCGGGCGAAACGGTGCCGGTAAGTCGACGCTGATGAAAGTTCTATCTGGCAACGTGATAATGGACGATGGAAAACTAACGATTACCCAAGATGTGGTTGTTTCTCGTTTGGAGCAAGATCCACCGCGAAATGAGCAAGGCACTGTTTTTGATTATGTGTCTGGCGGTCTTGCCGAAGTCGGTGAATCTTTAAAGATCTACCATGATCTTCTCGATCTTATTGCTGTGGACCCAAGTGAGTCAAACATCAATAAGTTGGCTCGTGTTCAAGATAAGCTTGATCATACGAATGCGTGGCGTTTTGAAGATCGAATTACCAATGTGCTTGCTTCACTAAAGCTAGAAGCGTCGACTAAGTTGACCGATTTATCTGGTGGCTGGCAACGTAAAGCTGCGCTCGCAAGGGCATTGGTTTGTGATCCTGACGTGCTTTTACTTGATGAGCCTACTAACCACTTGGATGTTGCTACTATCGAGTGGCTAGAAAACTATCTGAAAGATTTTCGCGGTTCCATTATCTTCATTTCCCATGACCGTGCGTTTATTAAAGCGATGGCGACTCGTATCGTTGATCTCGATAGAGGAAAGTTGAATTCATTCCCAGGTGATTATGAAAACTACCTGGTAGAGAAAGAAGAACTCCTCCGTGTTGAAGAAATGCAAAACGCAGAATTCGACAAAAAGCTCGCTCAAGAAGAAGTTTGGATTAGGCAGGGGATTAAAGCGCGTAGAACCCGCAATGAAGGGCGTGTACGTGCACTTAAGAAGCTTCGTGAAGAACGAAGTGACAGAAGAGAAGTACAGGGCAAGGTTAACCTTCAAATTGATGGTGCGGCACGCTCTGGAAAAATCGTATTTGAAGCGGAAAACCTCAATTATTCCATTGAAGGTAAGACGATTGTGTCTAACTTTAACTTCAATATCATGCGCGGCGATCGTATTGCCCTTATTGGCCCTAATGGCTGTGGTAAGAGTACGCTGCTTAAATTGTTGTTAAATGATCTTCAGCCTGATTCTGGCCGTTTGCACTGTGGAACAAAGCTCGAAGTCGCCTACTTTGACCAATACAGAGAAATACTGGATCCGGAAAAGTCGGTTATCGATAACCTTGCCGATGGTAAGCAAGAAGTGATGGTCGGTGGCAGAGAACGCCATGCGCTGAGTTATTTACAAGATTTCTTGTTTGCGCCTAAACGTGCTCGCACCCCCGTTAAAGCGTTGTCTGGC
>NZ_JBNGCJ010000245.1:0-4820 GCF_049974785.1 Vibrio genomosp. F10 str. 9ZD137 | reverse complement strand
AGAGATTACAGGGCCAGTCTAGAGAGACCGACCCAGCGATCTAGGATTTTAGGATGGCTGCTCTGGGGAAGTTAAATTTTCCAATCAGGTACTTGGCCAAATATTTCTTGTCCTGACCTAGATGTTCGTGGCAAGCCATGTAGAAACTCACTATCTACAGGTTGCGTTTTTAGATCAAAACTTCCTCTATGTTGGTAGATCTCATAAAAAGACACACCGTCAGTTCTCCCTTCTAGCGCAGCTACAACAGCATGCTTAACGCCGCTGGAACAACGTAACCCAAAAGTAATATCTTTGAGAGCCAATGGTGAATCTTGAATCCCTCGTTTACTCAATAGACGCCATTCTTCTTCGTAACTCCATGGCAGAGCTTTCCGTAAAAGTACATTTTTATCGAGTTCCTCCCTGTAGTCATTCCGACCCTCCACAATTGCTTTTAATATTAAGCTTGTATGAATAATTCTATTTCCACCGTAAGTTACTTTATGGAGGTTGGGCTTGGGAGTTCGATTTAAATCATACCCTACACAAATCCCATGGTGCTGATCCCCGTAATGGCTCCAAAGTAAAGGGTTTAAATCAGACGAAGAGAAACAACAAATCCCTCTATCGTATTCCTTTAGAAGTTCTCTCTGTATCGCAAAAGTCAGCAAGTTACATTCCGCTTCATATTGGCCATTAGTATAATCAGGGTTAGTTGCGTGATATCTAATGTCCTCTAACTCGCGTTCTACATACTGTTCAACAACACTTAAAGCATGTAAATGTGCACTTTTCCCTTCTAAATTAGCCTTTTTCAACGAAGCTAATGTCTCAGACTCAACTCGTTTCTCTAACTGTCTACGATAAATTAAGCGTAATTCATCAAGGTTAGAGTCAGACTCTACACATGGTTGGCAGTCTAAAGGATCGTTGAAAGCAGCAGGATCAGAGAAAAATAATTGGTCAAGACATAGAGCCTCTAAGCTCAATTCACTAAACTTTTGGTACCTGTATACTTTCTTGGGGGGCTCCAACATAAGTAAACCTCTATTAGTCGTTAAGATACATACGTTATCACACTGAACTTATCTATCATTGCCGAATCATCAATAAAATCAAGATCATATTAACCATATGTTACCCATAACATGGAGTTAATTATGCTCAAAATAACCAATCTTCAACAAATCATAACCCTACCAATCACTACTACTCTGCAAGAACAAGTCAAATCCATACTCACCGAACCATTCCACGATGAAGCAGAAATCCAACAGGCATGGGATGAACTGCAATGTGAACTCTGGTTCCTCACCTCAATTAATGAGCTAAACGCTGTCGTCGTCGACGATATCGAACTACTGAAACGAGCTCTAACCTACACCGAATTCGAAGACGAAGACTATCTAGATTACGGAGCTTCTATATCCCTAAGCATTGTCGAGGACAGTGGTAAGGGTATCTACCTACTGATGTCTAAGACACTCCGCACTGAATTACATCAATATTTCTCAATCTCAGATGAGTAAGGGGGACTAATGCAATCACGTAAGTTCAAATTTAATAAACGCCAACTTGATTCATTACCGCCGACGCCGTCGACAAGCCGAAGCAAAGAAACTGAGTATACGGATGAGCTCTGTAGCGGCCTGAAAATAATTATCAACAGAAAAGGGAGACGTAGGTTCCTATTCAGGTACACCTATTTTGGTAAAAAAAAATCTGTTCAATTAGGCGAATATCCTGCGTTAGATATCAACACCGCTAGACAGATAGCTAATGACCACAAGCGAGAGATAGCACTGGGTAATGACCCCAAGGCAATGAGGGATGAAAAATCCAATGTACTAAGTTTTCAAGAATTTGCGGAAGAACACTACCTACCCTATGCCCGCATGAACAAACTCACTGCTAAGAATGATGTCGGTAACTTAAAACTACATTTCTACCCTAAATGGGGCAAGAAAAGCATCACCGATATCAACCAGCAAGACGTTCAAAAGCTACTCGATGGAGTTTTAGAAACAAGGAAACCATCCACTGTAAATCGTCTTCGGTCGCTCATTTTACGAATGTATAGGCTCGCAAAAGAATGGGGATTCGTGGACAAGAATCCGGGACAGTACATAAGGAAGCTTAAGGAGAATAATTTAAGAAACAGATTCCTGAACCGCAAAGAGGTTTCATCTTTCATCAAGGCATGTAACGAGGAACCCAATCGCACCCAAGGGAATGCCTTAAAATTCGCACTGCTTACTGGGATGAGAATTGGTGAGATTACTAACTCTAAGTGGGACTGTCTTACCGTCGACGACGACGACAATTGGAGCCTATTCCTACCCCATACAAAATCGGGGTTATCTAGGACGGTTCTGCTCAATAATTTAGCTAAGGAGGTAATAAATGACCAACGACGATTTCAGATACGTAAGAACCCCTATATCTTTGCCGGAGATGCACTCGGTAGACCTATCGCACATCCAAAGAAAGCATTCGCCCGAATCAAGAAAGCAGCAGGGATCTATGATGATTTCCGCATACACGACCTCAGGCACTCATTCGCTTCAATTTTAATCAATAGTGGTAACGCTACGCTCTATGATGTTCAGCATTTGCTTGGGCACCAGAGCCCTCAAACTTCGACTAGGTATGCTCATTTGGCGAGCTCTAGGTTGAGGGAGGTCAGTGCTAATGTGTCGGAGTTGGTAGGGGATGTGAGTCGTTCATGATTTTTACAACAATGGGAACTTAGGCCCATTGTTGTACCATTTCGTCAATCAATACATCGAACAAGGGCTATGAGTTAGGTAAAGGGACCCCAAATAATGAGCCTATTGCAAAAACTAAAGTAACCCAGACTGTAATCCAGAAAGTAATAGTAATTGGAAAATAAAGAGGTTTAAGCCTCTTAAACCATCCCCCTGCAAAGTAGTTACTATATTGCACTTCGATAGACTCTATTAGTTCTCTTGATAACTCAATAATATCATCTGATTTTATTGGGTCTGAGCTTAACCGCCTAAGAGAAGCTAGCTTTTTAGGTTCTAAAAAAGTGTAAGAAGTACGCGCCTTGAGGTATTTCGTTTTTGTTTCAACCGAGAACAGGTAAATATTCACTTTTTCTTGGAAGTTATATTCATCGTCTTGATTTTTTTGTGTAGTTAGATGTTGCTCGTTGACATATTTTATCAACTCTTCAAGTTTATCCACACATTTATCGCATAACGATCTAGCTTCAGTTCTCGTTGCTATTCGATCAGCATTAAAAAGTAAAAAGCCCCACCCCACGATCGTAAGCAGTGGAGCTAACCAGTTTTGTAATTCTAATTCCATAAACCCTTACTCAGAGGCTGCTTCTTCAAGCTCAATCCAACAAAGTTCTGGAATACTTGGTAACTGTATATGTTCAATCGTTAAATGTGTTCTTAAATAGCTTAAGGAGAACCCTTCGTCTCTAATTAAACCACCAAAAGCTTCAGAAATGAATGACGGGCCATAACGATTATAACCACTAAGGTTAACATGGACATTGTCATATTCTTTCAGTGCTTTCCGTAAAACATCTTCTCTAAATTCTTGTCCACTACCTTTTCCTTCATGACGATAGCGCCACTTGGGTCTAGGGTGGAATTCATCTACTACGTTTATAAATTTCTGTTCATTCATCGTATTTTTATATTCCATTGGACTAAGGTCCCAGAGATGGAACGTTTGTTGTTAATTAGATTAACATCTGTTTTAGTCTTATGATACATACCTTTGTTACTGTAAATCCATAGAACCCCGTCAGGAGTATCTTCAACTAAAGCTTGTATACTCTTACTTCCTTTACCGTGTTTTTTCTGTTTAGTTTGAGATTTACCCAGCTTCATAGATAGTTCTATCAAGTCAGCATCTGTACGAGAGGCTGCTCTTTGAAACAGTTCAGGGCTTTTATCGAGAAGATTATTGATCCAATCCTGTTGAAGTATAGTACTTGGAATACCAACGCCATCATCGTAAATAGCCAAGAAAAGTGTATCTTCATATACATTACATATAACCCACCAAGGCTTGCAGCTTTCCCTACATGGGTATGCATGGAGTTTAACGTTGCCAACGGTCTCAGATACAGCAGACCCTAGACGTTGCTCTTGATGTGCATCCAAGTCTTGAAATACGTTATCCCTAATATGATCTATAACGCACTCAAATTCCTCACCATCAGCTGTCCCCTTAACTATAGGTAGAGTTTTACCTACAGCTTCAAAAGATGGAGCGCACTGTTTTAAAGTCAACCTGCGCAAACCTGATACATTAATCGCTGTTTTGACATCACCTTTTAAGGAGTCAACATTTATACGTATCAGTTTCCGGTTCGGCTTCGAGAAATAAGAATCTAGTTTTGAGTATAACAATAAAAGCGCTGCAGCAGAAACATACCTTGTATCAGAAAAATCAAGTATGGCAGATGTGTATTCAGCAGTCTGAAATAGTCGCTCAAGAAAATCGAGCATTTCATCCATATTGTTCTCGTTGTATATATCTAGATTCTCCGGAACTGGAATATACTTATACCCCAGCACCTTAGGGCTATGCACTTTAAATGGATTGTAGCGGCATGACTTTCTTTTTTGATGCTTTTTTGTTCGCTTTTCCCACAATATATCTTCTCTAGAACTCATCTTTTCCTTACCTGTGAGATAGCTACTTAGCTTTTATAAAACAACAATATAAATTGATTGAATATGATAGCAAAATCATAGATATGAAAGTAGTGGCGTTATTTAAAAACCCATCACCCATCCTAAAATCCTAAGTCGCTGGGTCGGTCACTCTAGACTGGCCCTGTAATCTCT
>NZ_JBNGCJ010000244.1:0-5032 GCF_049974785.1 Vibrio genomosp. F10 str. 9ZD137 | reverse complement strand
CAACGGGCAGTGGCAAGACCGTTTCTCTGTATACGGGGCTGAGCATCCTCAACACCCCTGAAGTGAACATATCAACCGCAGAAGACCCCGTTGAAATCAATCTATCGGGCGTGAATCAAGTTCAGGTTCAACCTAAAATTGGCTTTGGTTTTGCTCAGGCACTTCGATCTTTCTTACGACAAGACCCTGATATTGTGATGGTGGGTGAAATTCGTGATTTGGATACCGCACAAATAGCAATAAAAGCCGCCCAAACTGGCCACCTAGTGCTCTCCACATTACACACAAATTCCGCCTCTGAAACCATTGTTCGCCTCGGCAACATGGGCATTGAAGGTTTTAACCTGGCTTCTTCGTTAAGCCTAATTATCGCCCAACGCCTTGCTAGAAAGCTTTGTTCCCATTGTAAAATACCGCATTACCAACCCGCTGAGTTTGACGTATCTCGGTTTGAAGCATCTCAGTTTAAAGCATCGTCGTTGGACACATCGTTATTTGAAACACTCAACCTCTCCCCAAACGATACCCTCTTTAAAGCTAATCCTGATGGCTGTAACGAATGCAACGCTGGATATTCAGGAAGAACGGGAATTTACGAAGTGATGCCATTCAACCATGAATTGGCTGATGCGGTGATAAAAGGCGCATCCATGATTGAAATTGAATCACTAGCAAAATCACAAGGTATGCAAACGCTGCAACAATCTGGCATAGAAAAACTGAAACAGGGCATTACCAGCTATGCCGAATTGCAAAGAGTGCTCTACTTCTAAACTATTTGGTAAAAAAATTTAGGCTTTAAATAATTCCATTTAAGTCATTCTTTTCCGAGTAGTTCAATTCCAAGCATCCAGTTCCATACCGTTTAAGCTATGTACAGAAAGAGGCCATCGATGATAAAAATCAAACAAATGCAATTGAAAAACTATCGTTGGAAAGGCCTGAATACGTCCGGAAAGCGCGTGTCGGGGCACATGTTGGCTCTGTCGGAATTGGAAGTGCGAGATAAGCTCAAAGATCAGCACATTCAAATAAAAAAAATTAAGAAAGGCAGTATCTCTGCTTTTACACGAATATCCCACCGAGTCAAAGCCAGAGATATTACGGTCTTGACCCGTCAACTTGCAACCATGTTAGGGACTGGCGTTCCTATCATACAAGCGCTCAAACTGGTGGCCGACAACAATCGAAAAGCAGAAATGAAGTCGATATTGTCTCAAGTGAGCAAAGGTGTTGAGGCTGGCACTCCGATTTCGAAAGCACTTCGCACAGCCAGTACTCATTTTGATTCATTGTACGTAGATTTGGTCGCAACAGGTGAGCAATCAGGGAATTTATCCGAGGTTTTTGAAAGGCTCGCGACGTACCGAGAAAAAAGTGAGCAGCTCAGAGCCAAAGTCATTAAAGCGTTGATCTACCCGACTATGGTTGTACTGGTGGCTTTAAGTGTCTCTTACCTGATGCTCACGGTCGTTATTCCAGAGTTTGAGAGCATGTTCCAAGGATTTGGCGCTGATCTTCCTTGGTTTACCCAACAAGTACTATTGCTTTCCCACTGGGTCCAAGCGTATGGCTTAACCCTGGTTTTAATTTCTATTGTCTTAGTGCTACTGGTAAAAACCCTACGAAAAAAATCGTTTCGAGTGCGCTTGTCGACCAGCCGACTCGGGCTTAAAGTCCCTATTATTGGCGGCGTGTTTTCTAAAGCGGCTATTGCTAAATTCAGTCGCACACTGGCAACCAGTTTTAGTGCAGGCATTCCAATTTTAACCAGCTTGAAAACCACCGCTAAAACATCTGGAAATATCCACTACCAAACCGCTATCGAAGCCGTGTACAAAGACACCGCCGCTGGCATGCCGATGTACATTGCCATGCGAAACACCTGTGTTTTTCCTGAAATGGTTTTACAAATGGTGATGATCGGAGAAGAGTCCGGCTGCCTAGACGACATGCTCAACAAAGTGGCGACCATCTATGAATTTGAAGTCGACAACACGGTGGATAACCTAGGTAAAATTCTCGAGCCATTAATCATCGTATTCTTGGGGACAGTGATTGGCGGGCTTGTCGTTGCAATGTATTTACCAATTTTTAACTTAATGAGTGTATTAGGGTAGTATTAAGCTTTAGTATTATGAAGCCTGAGATACGATCAGCGTTCATCCACTTTACATAGATAGCATTGCATCACTGATCGTTAAATTTTATTGTCTGTACCGACAATCTTCATCGTTCCACGACTGAGTAAAACTATGCAAGTGCTTGAGCTATACCCTTGGTTATTTACCACTTTTTCTGTCGTTTTTGGCCTGATTATTGGTAGCTTTTTAAATGTAGTGATCCATCGGTTGCCAATCATCATGGAGCGCGAGTGGCGCCAGGAGTGTGCCGACTCCTTCCCTGAATACAAGATTACACCGCCAGAAGGGCATTATTCTCTTAGTATTCCTCGCTCAACCTGCCCAAAGTGCCAGACCCAATTACGCCTCATCGATAATATCCCAATTCTCAGCTGGCTCGCTCTCAAAGGGAAATGTCATAAGTGCAATAATGCGATTTCTGCTCGGTACCCGCTGGTCGAACTGTTGGCCGCCTTAATGAGTGGCGCTGTTGCAGCTGTTTTTGGCCCTAGCTACTTTACGATTGCACTTATCCTGTTCACTTTTGTTTTGATTGCTGCCACTTTTATCGACTTAGATACGATGCTGCTACCGGATCAACTGACACTTCCTTTGGTTTGGTCTGGTATTGCACTCGCACTATTTCAAATAAGTTCTGTGCCTTTGCAAGATGCCGTGATTGGGGCCATTGCTGGATATCTATGTTTATGGTTGGTTTATTGGGGTTTCAAACTACTTACAGGCAAGGAAGGCATGGGGTATGGCGACTTTAAGCTCCTCGCTGCCCTTGGTGCCTGGCTTGGTTGGCAATACTTACCCATGATTATTCTACTCTCTTCATTAGTCGGACTCGTGTTTGGCGTTATTCAGTTAAGACTTCAACAAAAGGGAATAGACAAAGCCTTTCCTTTTGGCCCTTATCTCGCCATTGCTGGGTGGGTGAGTTTAATGTGGGGTGAACAGATTATGGCGTGGTACTTTCGTTCATTTTTAGGCATATAGCTATTTTCAGAATGTTGTTTGTAAGCGCGTGGTTCTTTTTCAGTATGAGCTTTTTTGTCGGTATTTAACTGACTTATAGAAAAGTTCGGTCATAGAGAAATTCAGTTGTGGGGAAGGTAAAATGGCCTATGTAGTCGGGATAACAGGTGGCATCGCCAGTGGAAAGACCACGGTGGCGGATCTGTTTCATCAGCATTTCGATGTTGATATTGTAGATGCTGATATCATTGCGCGAGAAGTCGTTCGACCTGGTAGTGAGGGCCTACATGCCATTATCGCTCATTTTGGACCCGACATCGTAGATAGCAACGGCGAGCTAAACCGTTCTCAACTGCGCGCCAAAATCTTCTCTCAACCCAATGAAAAACAGTGGCTCGATGATCAACTTCACCCGTTGATTCGCAAAAAAATGGAGAAAGCCGTCAATGCAGCCAACTCTCCTTATGTGCTGTTGGTGGTGCCATTACTGGTAGAGAATAGCCTTCAATATATGACGGATCGAATCCTTGTTATTGACGCTGAAGAACACACTCAAATTGAACGCACGATGAAGCGCGATGGTGTTTCTAGAGAACAAGCCCAATCGATCCTATCCGCACAATCAAGTCGAGAGAAACGACTGAGCTTTGCCGACGATGTGATTAAAAATGATGCAGAAAACAAAAAAATTATGCTTCAAATCACAGAATTACATCAAAAGTATCTAGCTATTAGCACTCAAAATCGTGAGAATAACAAAGAGACACACGAAGGCGATAGTAATGACCACCCATAGATTTGAACATCCTCTCAATGAGAAAACGCGTATTTATTTGAGAGTAGAAGCCCTGCTCAACCAACTCAAAGTGTCCTCTCAGTTTTCAGACGATCTTCAGCATTTACTTTTCTTTCGTTCTCTTTTCGACTTGTTGGAAATCTTCGAGCAAATTCAGTTAAAAAGTGAGCTAGCAAAAGACATAGAAAAGCAGCGACTGGCTTATAAAAGTTGGCTCAATGTTGAAGGCGTCGACCAAGCTATGCTGCGTGATGTGCTCAATGAAGTTGACGAGGTTCATGGCAGCTTAATGACCGCGGAACGGTTTGGTCAATCCTTAAAAGAAGACCGATTCATTAGTACCATTCGTCAACGTTTCAATCTGCCAGGAGGATCATGTTGCTTTGATTTGCCTGCATTGCACCATTGGCTCCATTTGCCTGCCACCCATAAAGAAAGTGATACTCATGCTTGGCTCAAGACGCTGGCTCCTCTCTCTGATGCCTTAACTCTCTGGCTCAAGTTGGCAAGAGAAACGGGCTATGCTAAATCTCAACTGGCGACGAATGGGTTCTTTCAAAGTGATGCTGAAGATGCCAACATTCTAAGGCTTGAAATCCCATTACAGTATGGGGTTTACCCAATGATATCGGGCCATAAAAATAGATTTGCGATTAAGTTTATCGATTTTAAATCAGGTCAGGCTTGCACTCAGGATATTCAATTCTCCCTTGCCGTCTGTAGCTAGCCATCGAGTTATCCAGTAATTAAGATCAGCGGAAGCTCGCGTTCTCTCAATCATTTTTGAGTCTAGAATCATCGACCTAAAATCAGGTTGCAATTACACGATCAACGCTCGACAATAACCAAGTATCAATAACCACATAACAATAATAGCAAACACTTTTATATGAGACTGACCCATGTCTAAAAAAATCACGGTAGTAAAATGTCCAAAATGCAGTACGGACGTTGAATGGGGAGATCAGAGCCCATTTCGTCCATTTTGCAGTAAACAGTGTCAGATGATTGATTTTGGCGAATGGGCCGATGAAGAAAATGCGATTGCAGGCGCGCCAGACATGTCAGACAGCGATGGATGGTCGGAAGATCCATATTAAAACGAACGGCTAACAGCTAACAGCTAACAGCT
>NZ_JBNGCJ010000243.1:0-9865 GCF_049974785.1 Vibrio genomosp. F10 str. 9ZD137 | reverse complement strand
CTTAACCGCTCTTCCGATCTCCGTGGCCAGTATTTCCACGCCTTTGGTACTGGTAATAACCTAATGCCACGTGTCGCTACATCGCTCGATATTATCGACAACAAGGACTTCACGACTGCTGCATTTGGCGCCGCGAGCATACTAAAAACCCCAGCTGAATCCATCACGCTGTTTTTCCGTGCAGGTGGCCTGATCGGTGAGTATAAAAAAGAGGGTGCGCTTGCGCAGCAGTATGGCATAAGAGATACCCACATTACTGGTTACACCGGTACTGCTTGGCTGGTGTGGAAACCAATGCAGGATGGTTCCTATATTACTTTGTCACCGGAATACACCACAATGGATGGCAGCTTGAATATAGAAACCCTGAAAACTAGCGTTACAACCGCAGTTCCGCTTACAGAAAGCGGAGACAAGTGGCTACAGTTTAAATTCGATAATATCGACATGGATATCAACCACATGGGGAATACAGATTCAGTCACAGACCGTGTGTTCTGGACCCAGTTCAAAATGTTCTTTTAAATCAATTAAAAGATGCTGTCCGAGCGCTATGTGACTGAAGTTCAAAGTTATGATGGCGCAAACTAAAGAGCACAAAATATCAACGTTATATTTCAAAGGTAAAATTATGGGATTATTCAAAAGAACCGCGAAGAAGATACTCTCTCTTTCCATGTTAGTTCCGGCCCTACACTTTGGTGGAGCCATCGCTTGTACCAGCATCGCCCTTAAAGCCGAAGACGGCGCGGTCGTCTATGGACGAACCATGGAATGGGGAGCCTTTGATCTTAACTCTCGGGTTGCCATCGTACCCCGTGGATACGAGTTCCAGGCTTCCACTCCGGACGGTAAAAACGGCCTGAAGTGGAAGGTAAAATACGGAACAGTTGCTCTAGATGCGCTGGAAAAAGACTACTTGACCGATGGTATGAATGAAAAAGGTCTGGTGGTAGGCGTTCTCTATCTGCCAGGTTTTGCCGAGTATCAAGACTACGATCCAGCTAAAGCTTCGCAAACGATCAGCGAACTGGAGCTCGCTAACTACGTGCTGACGTCTTTTGCCACCGTAGAAGAAGTACGTGAAGGGCTTGCGAATATCCACGTGGTCGGTACACCAGAGCCTGCTCTTGGTAACATCGCAGCACCGATCCACTTATCGGTTGTAGATTCAAGCGGAAAAGCGATCGTGGTGGAATACCTTGACGGTAAAATGAAGATTTTCGATAACCCACTGCGTGTGCTGACCAATAGTCCTAGCTTCGAATGGCATATGACCAACCTGCGTAACTACATTGGTTTAACATCAAATGAACACCCGGCGAAAGCTCTTACGAAAGGAGAAAGCGAAGTTGACCTGACACCTATCGGTGCCGGTAGCGGATTCATCGGTCTACCTGGTGACTTTACCCCACCGTCCCGTTTTATCCGCGCGACCGCTTACACCCAGACCTCGCGTAAATTGGTTAATGGCGAAGAAGCATTGTATGAAGTCTTCCGAATTATGGATAACTTCAATCTACCTCAGGGTGCCGCAGAAGGGCCTAGCGTAAATCCAGAACTACTAGAAGGTATGCGCAGCTCTACTATTTGGACTTCTGCCGCTGACAGTAAAAACCTGAAGTACTACTATCATACCCAGAACAACCGTCAGGTACGTATGGTAGACCTTAACCAAATTGACTTCTCTAAAAACCCTGACGCCATCCGTCATGTCGAGATGGATAAGAGCAGAAAGCAGAATATAGAAAATGTGACGCCAAGCGATGTTGGGCGTTCATAAGAGTACCGATAATTACTTTAACCAATCGGAATTAATCCTATGTCAGTTCCGATTGGTGTAATGGATGATGATTTATTATTTTGGAGTAAGAAATGAAAAAACAACTATTAGCTAGTTCGATAGCAGTTGGTTTAAGCCTTGGCATGAATATAGCTCATGCAGAAGAAGGCAGTGACCTAATATTGATCCAAAATGTCAATGTTTTTGATGGTGTGCACGACAAGCTAAAAAAAGATCACGATGTTTTGGTTCAAGGCAATCTAATCCAGTCTGTTGGCAAGGATATCTCTGCTCCGGCCGGAGCAAAAATCATTGACGGTGATGGTCGTACGTTAACGCCTGGCTTTATCGATTCGCACACCCACCTTCAGTGGAACCTAAGTATTGCTGAGCATATGTATACTCCAATGGACTATCAGGGCGCTATTGCTCTAGTGGATTCTGAAGCGACGTTAATGCGAGGATTTACCACTATCAGGGATGTTGGCGGTTCAATGTTTGGCGTGAAGCGAGCGATTGACGAAGGCTACTTCCCTGGGCCTCGGATTTACTCAAGCGGAGCAGCTATAGGTATGACCGCAGGCCATGGAGATATGCGAGCGCCAAGTGTTGCCCCAAGAATGATGGGGGGGCCGTCAACAACAGAAATTGAGACGGCAGGTGTCGCTATTAACGCAGATGGTGTTGATGAAGTCTTAACTGCTGCCAGAATGCAGTTTCGGAAGGGAGCGGCTTTTTTGAAGTTCTTTGCCGGAGGCGCTGTCTCTGGTCTTTATGACCCTCTGGATATCTCGGAGTATTCTAAGGAAGAAATGGAGGCAATTGTTGGTGAAGCTGAGCGCTGGAACACCTATGCAGCCGTGCATACCTATACCGATGCCTCTACACAAGCCGCGTTGGAGGCAGGAGCTAAAACGTTAGAACACGTCAATCTGATCAGTGAAGACACAATGAAACTGGCTGTCAAAAAGGGTGCTTATATTGGTGCTCAGACCGGCGTATATATGAGCCCGGCCCCTGCCAGTTTTACTCCCGCTCAGGTTGCCCGTCAGCAACAAGCGAAAGAGGGACTCGACAGCCTGATGAAGCTGGCAAAGAAGCATGACGCTAAAATTTTGTTCGGCGCAGATATGGTGGGTTCTCTAGAACAGAAACGTATGCACTTAACAGAGTTTACCAATCGTACGAAATGGTTTACCAACGCCGAAATTTTGCAGCAGGCAACGTCAGTTAATGCCGAGGTACTTGAGCTAACAGGGCCACGTAATCCATATCCTGAAGCCAAGCTCGGTGTGATTGAAAGTGGTGCTTACGCTGATATTCTATTAATTGACGGTAACCCGCTGGAAGATATCAGTATTTTGACTAATCCAGAAGAAAATCTAGACCTTATCATGAAAGATGGTGAGATTTTTAAGAACACCATTAACTAGTTTTAGTATCGTCTAGCTCAGAGCTGAAAATGAACTTGTGTTAAGCAGCGCTGTGCTCCCAAGGCAGGTATCTGGCAATAGGTCCTGCCGTTTTGTTTTCTACAGGTCTAGTTATAAAGTTGAGGAGAAAGTAGTATGTCACTTATTAGGTTTTTGATGTCAAGTATTAGAGCAATGTTTCTTCCACTATTATCTGCATTTATACTCGTAGCGTCTTTAAATGCTAATGCCAATGATACCAAGCAGATAGACTGGCCAGATCTTATTGCACAAATAGAGTTTCATGATCCATTTTTGACTCTATCTAGTGATCATATTGCTAAGTTGCGTCGTTATGTTCAGCTTTCTGATTCAAAAACCACTAACCGTCAAGATTTAATAAAAGTTAAACAGGAACTGAATGAAGCGGGAATTGATAATGTTGAGGCGCTTTTGGCTAAAAGACAAGAGGTTGCTGAACTCAGAAAAAGAAAAGCGACAGAGGTCAATGAACAGCTAGACGGAAAAAACGTTCGCCTAGCAGGGTATATGCTGCCATTGGAGTTTGATGAACAAAGAGTGACGGAGTTTCTTTTGGTGCCATGGATCGGGGCTTGTATTCACACACCGCCACCTCCACCAAATCAAATGATTCACGTTACTCTTGAAGAAGGTGTAGACTTTGCAGGGCTCTATCATCCAGTATGGTTATCAGGAGAGCTAAAAACCACTGCCAGTACTCAGGAACTGTTTTTAGTAGATGGCTCCGCACCAGTAGAAATGGGCTATTCAATCGAGGCTGGGCTTATTCAGAGCTATGAGTAATGTACGCTGAATGAATTTGGTACTCACTAGAGTTTTCACAGTACTTAAGATAATCCACTAAAAGCTAATTTGGCAAAGTAGCTGACACGTTTCTGTCCAGAGGCTTCATAGACCTGAGGTTTGACTCGTGTGATCACGGAGCTAGACATTTGGTACTAAACTGACGGATTGCACTTTGCCTACTGGAAACTAGGAAGGAATTCTTCCTGGTTCAACTCATTCCTGCCCCATTCTTAGCCTTGCAGTTTATACTTATCTTGGTTGATGCTGTTTTTCTAAACTAAAGTAATGTTATTGCTCACTGAGACCAAACATAACTCTCCATTGAAATGGAGTGATGCAAGATTGGACTTTCCAACACCGTAAGATTATCAGCGTCATCTTTTGCTCCCATAGCAATAACTAACGGCAAATAATGCTCAGAGGTAGGGTGTGACTTCGTATAGTGAACAGACTTAACGTGAGGCTGTTTTGCCTCCGCTAAATTGCCTTCAAGAGCGATTTTCCGTGCCCAATTTTGGAATTTGTTTGCATAATCTGCGACGGGCTCGTGACTCATTCGAATGTCATATAAATTGTGCGTCAGGCTACCTGAGCAGATAACCGCAATATTCTGCTTACGCAATTGTTTCAAGGTATTACCGAGCTTTTCTAGTTCATCTGGTGACAGATCAACATTCAGCGACAATTGCACTATTGGCTTGTCTGCATTTGGGCGCAAGTGACACAGCGGTACCCAAACACCGTGATCCCAGCCTCGGTAATTGTCCGCCTTGGTTTCGAAACCATTGTTGGTTAATAAGTCGATGACTTTATTACCAACAATGTGTGAGCCCACAGCAGGATAGTTCAACTCGTACAATTCAGGTGGAAAGCCACCAAAGTCGTGAATGGTTTCTGGTTGGTCGTTGGTGATAACGACATTACCGCGGGCAACCCAATGTGGTGATATCACTAATATAGCTTCCACATCATCAAATTTAGCTACTTGATGGGTTAAATTATCGGTCGCCTGTTGTTGAGCCACGATGCTTGCGCCTAACGCAAACATCGGAGAACCGTGACCGACGAACATCAGAGGTGCTAGTTTCATACTCCCTCCGGTAAATATTTAAACCAATCCAAGTACGGCCCCTGAGGAATTATGCCAGATGGATTTAGCGCAGTTACCGAGTAATAGCCCGCTTTAATATGATCGACACGAGTGTTTTTCGCAAAGGCTTCGATTTGTAATAAGCGGTCCAAATACGCTGACAACGCAGGGTAGTCAGAGATGGCTTTGATGTTAGTTTTAAATAGGCCATGGTAGGCCACATCAAATCGGATCAAGGTAACGAATAACCGAATGTCGCTTTCGGTTAGTTGGTTGCCAACGGCAAAATCGTTATTCGCAAAATGTGTTTCCAGTTCTTCTAAGCGAGCGAAAATATCAACCATGGCTTCGTCGTAAGCTTTCTGGCTGGAAGCGAATCCTGCGCGATACACGCCATTGTTTAAGCTGTCGTAGATACTGCCATTAAACTCTTCAATTTGTGACTGCAACTCAGTCGGGTACAAATTGATGTTTGAATTATGAATCGGTCGTAAGTCTTCGTTCAAAATATGAAGAATATCAGCAGACTCGTTGTTGATGATTTTGTTATCACCACAATCCCAAAGTACAGGCACAGTCGCTCGACCAGTGTATTGGTCATCAGTCATCGTATAGAGATGGAGAGCGTATTGCACTCCCTCAATGCCACTCTCTGTAGAGCCTACCGTTGAATCAGATTCACCCCCAAATTGCCAACCGAAATCTGTTAGTACTGGGTCTAAGATTTTTACGTCAATTACATCTTCTAAGTTAAACAACGAGCGAGCAATTAATGTGCGTGTTGCCCAAGGACAAATGTAAGCAGCATAGAGTCGCAAACCTTTATCGACTGCTGACTGTGCATCGTCAATGCGATTTGTAAATGCGCTGCTTTGGCGGATGAAGCGGCCTTCACTGTCTTTCTCTTGAACGGGATCCCACTTGCGTTCCCACTTACCATTTACCAACATAATCTTTCCTTTTTTCGAAGAGCCCCCTGCGAGCGTACGCCATGGGCGTCTGTTGTTTGTCTAATTTGTTTCGAGTCCAATAGCTTTTATTAAGCGGTTTTGGTTGCACCAAGTAAGCGGTTATCAATGGCAAACTTTCCGCCACCTTGAATGGCTAGCGCTAAAGTGGCAGCGAATAACGCCAAAGCAAACTCGTAACCGTTATTGCTGATAAATAAGCCATGGCTGATGTGAACGCTGAAGATTGCCACTAACATGGCAAATGCATTGACCAGTGCTGCTGGGCGAGTCAAAAGGCCAAATATCAAGGCTAAACCTCCGAAGAATTCTGCACTGCCAGCCATCAATGCCATTAGGTAACCGGGTGCTAGCCCAATGCTTGCCATCCATTGGCCAGTGCCTTCAAGTCCATAGCCACCAAACCAGCCAAACAGCTTTTGCGCACCATGTGCAGCCAAAATGATTCCTACCGGAACTCTCAGTACTAGTGCCGCAAAGCCAGCATTGGATTGAATTACTTTGTTAAAAATGTGCTTGTTCATGGTATTTCCCTCAGAGTTGATTTATTCAAGTAAGTCTTAACTTGGGAATAAGATTAATCTTTCTCCTTTAGATGATAAATGGCATTATCATTGAATGATTTCCAATGTATTGTTGGTAATTGACTTATTAAAAGGATTTGTTTAATGGATAGGATTGACACCATGAAGGCGTTTCTCACGGTCTCTAGAGAAGGCAGTTTTACCAAGGCAGCAGAGAAACTGGGAACGTCAAATCAGTTGGTCAGTAAGTACGTATCTCATTTGGAGGAACAACTCGGGGTACGCCTGCTGAACCGCACGACGAGAAAAGTACACCTTACAGAAGCGGGCGAGCGATGTGTGCAACACGTTCAGCACATTTTGGAAAGTATTCAAGACATGGAAGGGAGCATGGGGCAGTTAAAGAATGAGGCGCAAGGTTTACTGCGTATCAGTGCTCCGGTGACTTTCGCTACCAAGCATCTCGCTTCACTTATTCGGGATTTTAAGCAGCTCAATCCGGCTGTGGGTATCGATTTGCAACTCAACGATCGGAAAGTCGATGTGGTTGAGGAGGGCTTTGATTTAGCGTTACGGATCGGGCAATTAAAAAGCTCATCCTTAATTGCAAAGCGTGTTGCTCCGGTTCGGTTGGTTATGTGTGCTTCCCCAGACTATCTTGAACGGCATGGAACGCCAGAGCATCCGGAACAGCTTATTCCAGAGCATCTGCTAAGCTACAGCTACATGGATTATAGTCAATCCGAGTCCCCACTTATGAATGCGCTGAAGCGCTCGTCAAAAGAGAAGAGTTCCGGTATTTCCTGCAACAACGGCGATATCCTCGTTGAGTCCGCTATAGCGGGAGAGGGCTATGTTTTTCAACCCACCTTTATCGTGTCTGACGCAGTAAAGAAGGGCCAACTTAACGTTATTCTAAAAGAGTTTGAGCCAGAACCCATGGCGCTATATGCGGTGTATCCGCACCGTAAGCTGATTGCGACTAAGTTGAGTGTTTTTATCGAGTTTCTCAGTAACTATTATGGTGATTTACCGTATTGGGATGATGTTTTTTAAGACTTGAACGGCTCCTGTAGTGGCTAAGTGAACTTGGCCACGTAGCTAGAGATTTGCAATACCTGAGTTAATCCTTTAAATGCTAATTTAGCAGAATCACTGACTCATAAATGTTCAAAAGTTTGTTCGAGGAAGCTGTAATATGTGTGCTGTACTAATACCTTGCCAACTAACGAAGTGATCTGAACCAGTGATACTGGACATTCACGTAAGCGACTTTTCCATACTTTTGATAATTCAAATTTTGCTAAATTGGAATTATCACTAAAAGGATATGTCCAGAAGTGTGCTGGAGGGGCATGCGGGTACACGAAAATGCCCTATTCTTTGTTAACCAAAGCTTGATTAAATCTCCTTGAGTTTCAATGCAATGAGCAAGGCTGCGCAGCTACTTACTGAAAATAAGATGAGTACCGCCGTTATATTCCACTGTGCAATGACCGCGCTGATTGCTCCGTATACCAGTAAAAGAATACCAATGACCGTATTACTCACTGATACATAGTCGGTTCTTTGGTTGCCGTCTGCCATGTCGATCAGATAAGTCTTCCGCCCTAAACGGACTCCTTGGTGTGTAATTGCGAGCAAAAAATAAATAAGAAGGTAAACAATTAAGACAGTCATCGAAGACAAAGCCGATTCGATTGTCACCTGGAATAGAGCCGTACACAGAAAAATACTTATGGAGAGCGCCGCCGTTAACAAGATCACATGGCGACTGCTGCGATCCGCCAACAACCCCCAAAACCAACCACTGATCAAGTTGGCCATTCCTGTTAAGATCACAAACAGCAGAACGCCACCAAGGTCAGTGTGTGGGGTTGCCAGTAAAACAATAAATGGAGCCGCTAGACCAGAACTCATTAACAGTGCTCGTACCATTACAAAGCGTTGAAATTGAGTATCGCTACGTAAAAGGTTAAGGTTCTTTATTGCTACTTTAAATCCGTTGCCTGCACCTTCAGTTGCGCCCTCATATTCAACAATCAACCCAAAACTGATGGCGGCAAACACCCAGAATAGGCTGGCAATCACCAGCATTGTGACCACAAAATTAATTGAACCATACTGAAAAGCCAGCATGCTACCAGTGACCAGTAGGGTAATGATGCCCGATAGGCTAGCGCTTAGACCGCCCAATCGACCGCGTCGAGCTTTAGGAATCGTTTTTCCTAGTACATCTTTGTTGGCAATAGAGCAGAGTCCGCGGCTAAGCGAGAAAATAACCAGTAACACGATAATCGTCCAGCCAAGCCTAGCGCCGTTGAGCTGAAGAGCCGAGATAGCCATTAAAGCAACAGCCGCTCCCTGTAACAACGAACCGATAACATAAAATTGTTTTCGGTGCTGGAATTGACGAACGATTCCACCCAATATTAGTTGCGGAATCAGAGAGCCAGACTCGCGAATGGGAACTAACAGTGCGGTGAAAAAAGCGGGTGCTCCGGCGGAGGTCAGGAGCCAAGGCAGCACGACTTTACTGCTGGTGAATGAATCTGCTAGCTTGGTGCTTAGCTGAGCAATTAATATTTTAAAAAAATTACCGGGCACCTCACTACAAGCTAAGTCAGAGATACCAGTGCATGCCCGAGCATCTTCTTCGTTTGAGAGCCGTTGATAGAGGGTTGTACTATTAAGTTTCATTTATGATCTCCTTAGGTTACCTATACGGGTAGTAAGGGACATAAGTTCATTTACACGCTCAAGTACATAACCAGATTTTTGACAACGTACAAATAGAGAACCAACGAGAGGCTAACTCAGTCATTCATTGAGCTCTCTACTGAATATTAGAAACGAGCCGAATTCAATTGACTCGAAACGATAAAGCAAGTGATGCTAATGAATGTGACAGGCGGTTGATCACACCGGCTTGATCATTGACCCCCTCAGTTTGCTCCAAGTTACTTGTTGATGCATCTCGGAGATTCGAAATATTTCGGGTCACTTCTTGTGACACCATACTTTGCTGTTCGGTCGCCGTGGATATTTGCATAGTTAAGTCTGAAATATCGGAAATACTATCGTAAACTTTTGCCACGAGAAGTTCTGTTTCTTGGGCCTCGGCCGCACAAGTTTCAGCGGCTTCTTTCCCTGATTCCATTTTTTTTGACCATGAAATGAGAGTGGTATGAATTTCAGATACCGATGTGTGTATCTGCTCGGTTGCAGATTGTGTTCGAGTTGAGATCGGAAGAGCGGGT
>NZ_JBNGCJ010000242.1:0-3628 GCF_049974785.1 Vibrio genomosp. F10 str. 9ZD137 | reverse complement strand
AACCGCTCTTCCGATCTCGTAAGTCATGTTGGTTTCATTCTCCATAAAGGGATAAATCACCCAGTGCCGCTGAACGCTTGCTCTCTAGGTCAACTCGTTTGTCAACAAAGCTAAAGAAGCAGAACTTACAGCACTAGGGCAGTTAAAACATTGTAATCGATAGGACATATTACCTGTCATATCGAGAGCTTCAACCTTTATTATCCTTCATCCGGCGAATATTTATCCATTCATGTGGATTTCTTGTCTGAAAGGGTGAATTGGTTTAATAAAGCTTCTAAACGGTCAGATAATTGCTCAAGATTTATACTGATTTCACGCGTTTGTGTTGCGGAACTCGACGTGTCATCAGAGTGACGAGTGATGACGTCTATTTTTCCGAGTATATCTTGGTTAATTTGAGTGCTGACTTGACTTTGTTGTTGAATACTGTCTGCGTGATTTAATGCTTGCTGCATTTCAGTAACCACTTCGTTCATTGCAGAAGATAAAGCATCAATAACGGTGGACCGTTGATGTGCCTGATCACAAACATTGTCGACAGAGAGCAGCGAGCCTTCACTATTTGATTGAAGCTCGGAAATAATACGTTCAATACTGTCCGTCGCTTCTGATGTCCGACTCGCAAGCTGTCTGACCTCGTCGGCAACAACTGCAAACCCACGTCCTTGCTCTCCAGCTCGTGCCGCTTCTATTGCCGCATTCAGTGCCAGTAAATTGGTCTGGTCAGCAATCCCCTTAATCACAGCCAAAATACTAGAAACTTCATTGGTTTGGTTGTTAAGTTGCAGAATATTGTCTTTAACGTTCTCAATATCGCCGACAAGGTTTTTAACACCGTCACTCGCTTGGTGTGCTTGGTTTGCACTGTCTTTAGCAATTGTGGTGGTATGTTTAATTAACGATGACGCATCGACAGTCGCTTGTTCCACTTGATTTTGCTGATTTTGCATTTGTTCAATATTGGCTTGCACATCAGCAGTTTCTTGTTGTTGGTTATTTGCAGCATGATCGGTGATTTTAGCAACATCAATTAGAGTCGCCGCCGATGCGGACAAGCTGTGGGAAGTTTCTTGCACTTTACTTAAGCTATCACTCACGGTAGACATGAACGAATTAATCGCATTAGAAAGGTCGCCAATTTCATCATTTTTTGTGTTACGTACGCGTTTTGACAGATCTTTTGTTTGACTGACAGATTGCATGAATTGGGAAGTGCGTTGAATCGGGCGAACAATCGTTTTTCGGATAACAACGAGTGTGATGAGAAAACCCACAAATGAAATCAGCGCGGTGATTCCCAAAGCAAAGATGGTTTGGCTATTAATGAGTTTGTTCACGTTGGTTAAGTTGTACTCTAAACGAATCGCTCCTAGTACTTCACCTTCGGAAGCCAAGTGGCAAGACACACAGTTGGTCCCGCGGTAATTTTCGCTCGATTTCATCGGCAGCGCGACGACAATCCCATTGCCCCATTCACCCGAATACGGTTCAATCACGGTTTCACCGGCAAGCGCTCTGCGATCAATGTCATCGCTTGGTTGTTGGTTTGCTTTACCTTCTCCATATATTTTGCTGACTGCATCCGCGCGTAGCACTTTGACGTTTTCAATGCCCTCTTGGGCCATCGCTTTCTCTCTCAATGTCTCTTTTTGAGCCATGGTACCCGTGAGCATCATCATGTTAAGGCTATCGAAATAGTTGCTCGCTTTTTCATGCAGTTGTTCACTGAGTACCGAGTTGATCAGGTTGCGCTGCTGGATGTATTGATAACCAGTAGATACCGATAATACCAGTGTAGAGACGGAGATTAAGGTCACGAGTAGTTTGAAGCTGACGGATATTTTCATAATGTTATTTTTATAGTTTTTTAACAGACGTCTCTAATATACCTTGTTTGAAGTAAGGTTAATATGGTGGGTGTATTGTTGATGTGATATGTGACATAAGGTTTCATTGTAAATGTGATGTTAGCATCTTGTGATGCCGCTGTTTTTCATGTGATACATGTACAAATGATAAATGCCAAGTCTTATGAACCAAGTTTAAGTGTCAAGGGTAGCGGTAACACTGGGTGCTTGAAGGGCCCAGTTAAGTGGTATAATTTCTCTTAACTAAACGTTGTCACAACGTGGGTTATTTCTTACTATTGCGCGTCGTTAAAAACCTAGAGAATAAAAATGAAAGCTGAATTGTACAAAGAGTTTATGTTTGAAGCTGCACACCATCTGCCACATGTACCAGAAGGGCACAAGTGTGGTCGTCTTCATGGACACTCTTTTTTGGTTCGTCTTTTTGTTGAAGGTGAGGTGGATCCCCACACTGGTTGGGTGATTGATTTTTCAGAAATTAAAGAAGCATTTAAGCCGATTTATGATCGCCTTGATCACTACTACCTAAATGATATTAAAGGGTTAGAGAACCCGACTAGTGAAGTTTTAGCTAAGTGGATTTGGCTAGAATTGAAACCAAGTCTTCCGCTGCTGAGTAAAGTTGAGATTAAAGAGACCTGCACGGCGGGTTGTATTTATGTTGGTGAAAATTAAGCATTAACAAGAATGGTATAAAAAGCGAAGCAGGTCTTCGCTTTTTTTTCGCCTAAGCACTCTCGTTAACATCAAACTGACGTTGTGGTTCTGGCTAATTAAGGGTAAAAGTACTTAGGTGAAGCACAAAGGGAACTTGTTTTTATGATGTTACGACTCTCAATCATTGTTCAATCCGTATTAGCCATAGCGATTCTATATCTAGGTTTTGCTATTCATGGTTTTACCGAAAAAGTCGGTGAAGTCGTCGATAAATACCCGCAAATGGTCACAGATATTAGTAATATTACCGATAAACTCGAAATAAAAGAATGGTTGCTGTTTGCTGAACATGTTGAAGCTATTGCTCCACAAATTTTGGTCGCGGTTAACGATGTGAATAAGACGCTGGTGGAAGTGAACCAGACGGTGGATTCTGTTGACAAGAAAATTCCTGCTATCGTGTCAGAATTTACTGCGTATCGCGAGAACACTATCCCATCAGCCCTAGCTGAAATGAAACATTACCGTGTTGATGTCGTTCCAGCTGCAGTCAATGAACTCAAGAAATACCGGATAGATGTTATTCCTCCTGCCTTGTTAGAAAGTAAAGCGTACCGTTCAACGGTGATACCGAATGTCTTAACAGAATCCAATAACCTACGAAGCGATATCCCGCCCATGCTCGCCAAAGCCGATGAGATTATTGATAAGACACAGCAAATAGCCGCAGAAGCGACACAAGGCGCAGTGAAAGGGGTAGTGTTATCCCCAATAAACCTACTTCGAGGTGCTGGCGATGAAATACGATCTAAGGTGACTCTTGATTCTTTAGAATAATAAAAAGCCCAGGCTATATGCTTGGGCTCCATCTTCGATAAGTGCAAAACTAGAAAGGTAGGTTTCTAACAAACGACCTTGATAGCCAATCCACCTTGAGAGGTTTCACGGTATTTTGCGTTCATGTCTTTACCCGTTTCCAGCATGGTTTCAATCACTTTATCAAGCGAAACGCGAGGAGCAGAAGAGCGACGCAATGCCATACGAGTCGAGTTGATCGCTTTAACCGCCGCAATACCATTTCGCTCAGATCGGAAGAGCGG
>NZ_JBNGCJ010000241.1:0-7729 GCF_049974785.1 Vibrio genomosp. F10 str. 9ZD137 | reverse complement strand
ATGTCCTCACCGAGGCTGTTAAAAACCGAGGCTGTTAAGAAATGGCTACTTATTTTTGTTATCAACCAGTACCGCTAGCAATATCACAACGGCTTTGGCGATCATCTGGAAATAAGAAGAGACATCTAACAAATTAAGTGCATTGTTTAAGAACCCGATGATCAGAGCACCAATTAGGGTTCCCATAATTCGCCCCTTACCGCCCATCAAGCTTGTTCCGCCAAGCACGACTGCTGCGATAGCATCAAGTTCATAGCCCATACCCGCTGTAGGCTGGGCAGAAGAAAGGCGGGAGGTAATGATGATGCCAGCAACAGCCGCCAACATACCGCAAATGGCGTACACACCGATTTTCACTCTATCGACATTGATACCCGAAAGGCGTGCTGCCGATTCATTGCCGCCAACTGCGTAGATATAGCGTCCAAAACGGGTGTGATTAAGCAGATACCAAACCGCGGCGAAGACAAAAACCATCAGCCACACGGGAACTGGAATACCCAATGTGTAACCCGTACCAAACCAAGCAAAGGCATCTGCTGTATCCGTAAACCCTGTCGAAATTGGGCGGCCATCGGTATAAACCATAGTGACACCACGCAACAGAGTCATGGTGACAAGTGTTGCGATAAACGCTTGAACCTTACCTTTGGCAATAATAACTCCGCTTATTGCACCAAGGGCTGCACCAGCCAGCAATGATGTAGGGACAGCAATGATAACGGGCACTTCCATCCCTATCATCGTGGCTGCGAATGCACCACACAGAGCCAATACCGAACCAACACTAAGATCGATTCCGGCGGTTAAAATGACCAGTGTCATCCCAACCGCGATGATCGCATTCACCGACGTTTGGCGAAGAATATTGAGAATGTTGTCGACCGTAAAAAAGTTCGGGTTTAAGAACGAAACAACAGCAATCAAAAACAGCAGAGCAATTAATGATTTTTGTTCAATCAACCACTCTTTAGTAAAGAATGTCTTACTGCCGTCTTGTGTTTTTTTCGTTGCGTTCGTTGTGTTAGTAGCGTTGGCACTCATGCTGCTTCCTCATTGATCTTTTTGCCTACCGCACAAGCGAGTAGTTTTTCCTGGTCGGCATCTTTGACATCAAACTCGCCACTGATACGCCCTTCGTGCATCACCATGATGCGGTCACTCATTCCCAAGACTTCAGGCATTTCAGACGAGACCAATATGATGCTCATGCCTTCCGACTTAAATTTGTTAATCAGTTGATAGATTTCTTTCTTTGCACCAACGTCAACCCCGCGAGTCGGTTCATCTAAAATGAGGACTTTTGGGCGCGTCATCAGTCCTTTCGCTATCGCTACTTTCTGTTGATTACCACCAGACAAGTTGCCAATGATTTGATCACGTGTGGGGGTTTTGATATTGAACAGACGTATAAAGTCTTCAACTGCATTGGCTTCATCTTTATGTTGGATTTGACCATTTTGGCTTAATTTATCGAGCGCACTGAGTGACATATTTTCTTTGACAGACAGGCCAAGAACCAAACCATCCCCTTTTCGATCTTCAGAAATATAGGCAATCCCATTGGCTAATGCGTCTTGTGGGCTAACAGGGTTAATGGTTTTGTTATCCAGATTGATAACACCACGTTCGCTGGGCAAAGCACCAAAAATGACTTTCATCAGTTCAGTCCGTCCTGCTCCCATTAAACCTGAAACGCCCAAAATCTCACCACGTTGAAGGGTAAAGCTCACATCGTGAACACCTGACCCGGTCAGCCCAGAGACTTCCAGACAAATATCGCCATGTTCGACATTCACTCTTGGGTATTGATCCTCAAGTTTTCTGCCCACCATCATTTCAATCAAACCGTCCTCATCGGTATCGATAACGGAGCATTCACCAATGAATTTACCGTCGCGCAACACCGTGATGTCATCACAGATTTCAAAGATTTCTTTCAAGCGATGTGAAATGTAAACAACACCACAGCCTTGGTCACGCAGTTCATTGATGACCTTAAACAAGGACTCTGTTTCAGTATCAGTGAGGGCATCGGTAGGTTCATCCATAATGATCACTTTTGACTCGAAAGAGAGCGCTTTGGCAATTTCTACCATCTGCTGCTCACCGAGGCTCAAATCACCAAGAAGTTTGCTAGAGCTGTGTTTTACATTTAATCGAGCCAATAGTTTATCGGCTTCTTGATACATTTTTTGCCACTGAATGCGACCTAACGGGCTGGTAAATTCTCGCCCTAAAAAAATATTTTCAGCAATCGTCAGCTCTGGGATCAAGTTAAGCTCTTGATGAATAATACTAATGCCCGCTTGTTGTGAATCTCTCGGGCCCTTAAAAGTGGTCGCCTGACCTTGATAGTAAATATCACCCGCATCTAACGAGTAAATACCTGTCAACACTTTCATCAAGGTGGATTTACCTGCACCGTTTTCTCCCATCAGCGCCATTACTCGGCCGGGATAGACGTTGAGGCTCGCTTTATCGAGTGCTTTCACACCTGGAAATGCTTTTTCCATCGCGTTTAACTGTAAAATAGCTTGAGTCATGTCATGCCCTCAATAAGAAACCGGAAGCGTTAAACTTCTTATGGATTAAAAAGTAACGCCAGCTTGAAAGATCACGTTTGCATAAGGTGTGCATTCACCAGTACGCACAACGGCGCGACTGTGCTGTGTTCGATCTTTAAACTCTTCATGCGATACATAATGAATCGAAATAGATTTACCCGAGCCTTGTTCTTCGGCTTTTAATTTATCTAACAACTCTTGATGATGCTTAGGGCTTACTGTGGCAAATTCTTCAGCGAGGATCACTCCTTCAATTTGAGATTCAGAAAGAATCACGCTCACCGTTTCAAGAAAGCTAGGAACACCGTGAGTAAGGGCCAAATCAATCCGAGTCACTTCATCAGGGATAGGCAAGCCTGCATCGCAAATCGTGATTTCATCGGTATGGCCTAGCGTTGCCACTAGGTAAGAAAGATCCGCATTGATGAGCGTACTTTTTTTCATTTTTTGACCCTAAAATTAGAATTTGATTAAGACATCATTCATGTCTTTTCCGTGAAAATGACGGTATTTTCAAACCAGGAAAACAATCATCGAAACGTTTCGATGAATAATAGTTATCTGATTTAAGTTTGCAAAGATAAGAAAATAAATTTGTGATTCTGATCTTTTAAATTAAATAAGGGAGAGAAAAAAGGGTGATTATTATCACTGATAACTTAATGACTATTGATTGATTTAAAGTATGTCGGATTCGAATCTTGCACGTCTCGCTTGTGCCAGAGAGCAACTGGTTTTCTGCATTAATTCGTTTAATGTTATCGAAGGGTGGGTATCAATTATCTTAACGAGCCTCGCTTCCATCGACTCTAGGGGTAGGCTTGAACTGACTAAAATGGATTCGATTTTTTTAATCACAGATCGTAAAGACTCTTCTTCTAAAGACTTCAACACGTCCAAAAACTGAGTCAGTGAACTTACAGTGCCTGTCACCTGCCAATGCCGAGAGCGGCGCACGCGATTCAACGTGCAATCGTATTGTGAAGCAACGTGTTTAAGTTGCTTCACTCGCTCTCCACCCAGGCGATGAATAAGAGAAGGCAATGGAACAAGCACGGTTTCATCGGTCATTATTGAGCACGGCTACTAAAAACGATGGAGCTAGAGTAACGTAATGGCCTAATGAAAATCAAACGGGTGAGCTCAACTCAAACGTGTTTGCGTGATTTAACCACTCGATAAAGTATTCCAATCACTGCGAGAATCATCAGGCTAAAACTACCCGCCATGACTGATTTTGATAACAGCTCCTGATATTCGCTCATAAGTGGATTCGTCATCACCATTTTTCCAATCACCAGTAGAACCAAGCACCAGATAAGCGAACTAGAAATACTGATCGCTAACGTACGCCATGCACTGAGTTTTGACACTCCCATCAGCATTGGTGTTAACACACGAACAAAAGGAATAAATCTTGAAATAAACAGCGATAAAAAGCCGTACCTGTCGAGCAAAGATTTGGCTCTAGGTAGCGACTCCTTGGGCAACATTCGATCTAAGAACACGACAAACTTAGTCTTTTCTAAAAATCGACCTTGGAAGTAAGCACACATGCTTCCAAGCGAAGCAGCTAGGCACAGGAGGGCTAGAGCAGGATAAAAACCAAAAACACTTAGACCTATCATTCCGCCGACAAACAGTACTAAGCTGTCTCCTGGAAATGGCAAAAAAACGAAGCTTGATTCTATAAAAAGAATCAAACTAAGGACAAATAAAAACCACTTGAGTGAGCTTATTTGTTGCAGTGCTTCAAAATCTTGATGCCAAACTGCGAGTAACATTTCTTGCATATTAATTGAGTCCTACCAAATAGAATTAACCCTGTACAGAAAGTTTCCTGCACAGGGTCTAAAGTTAGAGAGGGGTTAATCGAACATCAAAATGACGTAGGCAACAAATAGAATAAGATGTGTTGCTCCGTTTAAAGAGTTAGTTCGTCCACGACTGAAACTGACACTTGCCATCAGTAATGTCATCCCAAGCAAGATCATTTCTGGCGGCTCTAAACCTAAATGGACCGGCTCATTGATCACATGCGAAATCATTAGAACGGCGGGAACCGTCAGGGCAATGGTTGCCAACACGGAACCAAAGAACAAATTCAGCGCTCTTTGCAGCTGGTTGTTTAACGCTGCTTTGGCCGCGCCAACGGCTTCTGGTGCAAGGATAAGAAGAGCGACTATCAAGCCCCCAAGTGCAGGAGGAGCACCCCACATATAAATTGTGCTGTTGATCGGAATCGCAAAGCTTTTCGCTAGTAAAATCACCACCAACAGATAGCCCACTAACAGTAGCGAATGGTAGAGATTACTCCCCAAGATGCCATGAAACTCGTGCTCATCTTGATGATCTTCATCCATAAAGAAGTGAGTATGACTTCGAGTTTGAATGAACAGAAACACCGAATATAAGCCAATCGATGCCAACACCAATGTCCACGTGAGTGACGCTGACATGGAACCCAGTTCATTCGAGCTGGTAAAGCTTGGTAAAACCAAACAGAGCAATGAAAGAGGGATGATCGCGACTAAGTAAGATTGAAGGCCATCTACGTTGTATTTTTGAGTATGGTATTTTAAGCCACCGATAAGCAACGTTACCCCTACTAGACCATTGAAAACCGTCATTACAACGGCAAACATCGTATCTCTTGCCAGCACTGGGTTTGATTCTCCAGTAATCATGACCGACGAGATCATAACGACTTCCAATGAAATCACCGCTAACGTCAAAATCAAGGTGCCATAAGGGTCACCTAACTTAATAGCTAATGCATCTGAATGCCTGACAACAGCAAAAATAGCCCCCATAACAACAATAAACAACGTCACCGTGGCAGCAATACCCGTTGGAGACGCAATATCGGTTGCGAGAATATCGTTGCCGCCAAGTTTAAAAATAGCGACGGTTAAAAAACCAATCAGTAGTACAAATTCACTTTTTAGAAATCGCTTCATGGCAGTTGATCCTCCTCTAGCATGACTTTCGGTTGATAGTGTAATGGGCTTAAGTTCACCAACTGCGGTAATGTCACACCTATGGAAATAGATGACCAAGTGCCACTAGCAATTCCAACCAGCAGTGCAATTGAGAAGCCTTCCAATGCAGAACCACCGAGTAACCATAAACAAGAAACCGTCATCAATGTCGTTCCCGATGTCACTAACGTTCTTGAAAGCGTTGCGCGTATTGCATCGTTGATCAGATGATCAGTTTTACCGTCAGGGTTGCCTTTAAGCAGTTCACGGGCTCGATCGGCAATAATAATTGAGTCATTGAGCGAGTAACCAAGCACAGCCAGTACAGCAGCCAGAACCGTCAAATTAAATTCAAAATGACATAAGGCAAACAAACCCAAGACCAGCACGATGTCATAGACAAGAGCGCTTAACGCCCCGAGCGCTAGACGCCATTCAAAGCGATAACTTAGGTAGAGCATAATCAAAACAAAGCAGACCAAAATAGCCAATCCACCTTGCTCGACCATGTCTTGCCCCACCTGCGGGCCAACCACACTACTATTCAATACATGAACATTTTGACTTATCGGTGCTAGTGTTTCTTGGATCGGTTGAGTAAATTGTTCAACGTCGCTATATCGTATAACCCAGCGGCCCTCATCATTTGAACGTGCAATTTGCACATCTTGATTGAGCTCTTGGTTTAGGTGCTGCCCTAATGTTTCACCGGTGAGCTCTTTATCCAGAACGACTTCAGCAACCACACCACCTGTAAAATCAAGCCCCCAATTGAATCCTTTAAATCCAATCAGCAAAACGGACAGGGCAAATAAGAGCACAGAAATACCCGACATCGTGTAGCGTACTCGAGACAGTAATACGTTCGATTTCATCATGGTTATACCCTCACATCGTGGCGTTTATCACGCCCCCAAATCAAATTAATCACAGCACGAGATGCAAAGATCCCGGTAAACATACTGGTAAGAAGGCCAAGGCCTAACGTCAATGCAAACCCTTGTATCGGGCCGTTTCCGATTGAGTAAAGCGCGAGAGCAACAATCATGGTGGTCAAATTCGCATCAAAAATAGACGCAAAGGCGCTATCGAAGCCGCGATCAATCGATTGTGCGAAGTTACGCCCTTCTTTCATTTTGTCTCTTATTCGTTCAAAGATAAGAACATTGGTATCCACCGCCATACCCACGGTCAGCACCAAACCGGCAATCCCTGGCAAGGTTAATACCGCACCGGGTAACAAGGCGATTAGACCGAGCAACATCACCATATTGACTATCAAGGCCGCGTTGGCGACCCAGCCCAGTCTTCGGTACCACAAGGCGATGAACGCCAAGGTTAATCCAAGACCTAACGCGACAGCAGCGAAACCATTACTCACATTCTCAGCGCCTAAAGTTGGCCCTATCGTTCTCTCTTCAATAATCGTAACAGGAGCGGTTAATGACCCAGCTCTTAGCAACAACGCCAGCTCTTGCGCATCTTGCATGCTCCCCGCACCAGTAATTCTAAAGCGATTACCGAGCTGAGATTGAATGGTTGCAACGCTGATCACGTTACTGTCTTGCTCACTTTCACCTTTGGCATTTCGGCTATATTCGCTATAAACCGTGGCCATTGGATTACCAATATTGGCGCGAGAAAATTGAGACATTTTCCGGCCGCCCATCGTATCTAGCGAAATATTAACTTCAGCCGAACCCATTTCGCCAACGCCTGCTCTAGCATCAATAATATGCTCGCCACCAAGAACAGCTCTTCGACTCACATTGACACGATTTCCATCGTTATCGAGCAGGACCATTGACTCAGCACCAGCGCTGTTCGTTACAGCATGGAACGCTAAAGAAGCCGTCGCACCAATCACATCTTTCGCTGATGCAGGATCTTGAACGCCCGGCAATTCGATACGAATACGGTTTTCACCTTGACGCTGAACCGAGGCTTCAGTAATGCCAAGCTGTTCCAACCGACTACGCATAATTTGCAGATTTTGTTGGACAGTTAAGCTTCGCAATGTCGAGCGTTCATCACTAGATTGTGTAATGGTTAACGTACGTTGGTCAGTAGAAACATCCCAATTGGGGTAGTTTTCGCGAAGAAGTTTTTGTGCAGTTTGAACATCATCGGCGTTACGGACCGTCAACAAGACGCCATTGTCACTGTGTCGACCGCGGCTTG
>NZ_JBNGCJ010000240.1:0-6752 GCF_049974785.1 Vibrio genomosp. F10 str. 9ZD137 | reverse complement strand
GCATTGTCGGCGGGCGAAATATTGGTAATGAGTACTTTTCGTTTGAATCGAGTGTTGAGTTTGGCGACTTTGATCTCTTACTTTATGGGAACACAGTCGAGCAGTCTGCAGATCAGTTTGATATCTATTGGAACAGCGATTATACAGTGCCGATGAAGTGGATTTATCCCAATGCTTCTGTTTTCTCTGAAGAAGAGGTGGCCAAAACGGTTGAAGAGTTACAGTTAGAAAGTATGTTTTCTTCTGGAGACTACGACTTTACTCAACTTCCTTTTTACCAAAAGATCGCGAACCGTGAATTGTCGTTGTATTGGGGTAAGGGAAAGCTCTGGTATGATTTGCCTGATAAAGTGTCAGGTGAAAGCAGCCAGTTGGTGGATAACTTAACGACATTGCTAGGCACAGTAGAAAACTCTTTAGTGTTAATCTCTCCTTATTTCGTTCCCACTAAAGAGGGCAGTGCCAGTCTAGTGGATGCCGTCGAATCGGGAAAAAAAATCACCATAATCACTAATACGCTCGCTTCAAACGACGTTTTTGCTGTTCACGGTTGGTACGCGAAGTACCGGCAAGAACTGGTCGAAGGCGGAATTGAACTTTGGGAAATCAAAGCGAGTGCTCATCTTGACAATAAGTGGAGCTTTACTGGTAGTAGCCGGTCAAGTTTACACGCAAAAGCCATGCTATTGGACGGGAATAAAATATTTGTTGGTTCAATGAATTGGGACCCGCGTTCAGCGAATTTGAATACGGAAATGGCTGTCGTCATCGAGCAACCTGAATATGTTCAAAAGTCATTGGAAGCCGTTCAATTAGGGCTTAAGTTGAATGCCTACCAGGTTGTGATAGAAAACGACAACATCGCTTGGTATGACCCAACGACCGATACGACCCTAACCTCTGAACCAGAAGCTACACTCTGGCAAAGGATGGGAGCGTGGCTAGCGGGCTTGTTGCCTATAGAAGACCAGTTGTGATTGATATTATTGCAATACGCTAATGCATCAGTATCTAGCCTCGCAGTCAGAAACGGAACAGAGTGGCAAGCATCGTCACCCTCCATTATTTAGCGTCATTATTTAAACCATTATTAAAAGCCATAAGTTAAGGTAAACCATGAGAGTTGGAATCATTGGATTAGGCGATATCGCATTAAAAGCTTACTTGCCCGTATTAGCGCAATGTAAGGGCATTGAGTTAGTTGTCTGTACACGAAATCCTGATGTGTTGCATGAAGTGGCTGAGCAATATCGAATTAAAGAGTATTGTACCGATTATCATTCTCTGCCAATGATGAAGGTCGACGCAGTGATGATTCACGCTGCAACGTCAGCGCATTTTAATATAGCGAGCTATTTCTTAAAGCAAGGCATCGCAACATTCGTTGATAAGCCGCTCTCAGATACGTTTCATCAAGTTGAGCAGTTGTATAGCTTATCTCATCAACATTCAGCTCCGTTGTATGTAGGGTTTAATCGCCGCCACATCCCCTTATTCAATCAGCATATTCCTGAATTGCAGCAAAGCGCGGTCGGAAACCTGACTTCCCTTCGATGGGAGAAACATCGTCACAATCTGGCTGGGGAGCTTAAAACATTTATTTTTGATGATTTTATACACCCACTAGATAGCATTAACCTCAATGGTCAGCGTACGTTAGATGACTTGACTATTACTCATCAAATGAACGGGCAATTGTTGACTCGTCTTGATGTGCAGTGGCAAGCGCAAGGCGCTCTTTTGCATGCGTCTATGAATCGCAATTTTGGCGTTACTTGTGAACGAGTACAGGCAGTGTATAACAATAAAGCGATAGAGTTTGATTCCTTTGTCGAAGGAAAAGTATGGCAGGGTAACAAGCAATCCCACATAAGCCTTAAGGACTGGACACCAATGCTAACAAGCAAAGGATTTGAAGCGATGATTCTAGATTGGTTTAACGTAATACAAAAAGGGGCAATCAATCAAACCATCATTGATCGAAATATTGCGTCTCACGAACTCGCTGAAGCCATTTATCAGAAAATTACAAAGCAGATCAGTAAGTAGTTTCTGAACGAACTGAAGTGAGGGTAATGACTCACTGAGATTGTGCTAAAAACGGCTTAAGTGCTCATTAAAAAGGCAATCAATGGAATGTTGATTGCCTTTTTTGATAGACGAAACGATTGCTATGATCCTAATTGGAGCGTAACTTATCGGTTATTTCTCGGCTTGTTCTACCATAGATAACGCCACGGCCTCTGCAGCTTTAATACCATCTATGCCTGCCGATAAGATTCCTCCAGCGTAACCTGCGCCTTCGCCCGCAGGGAAGAAACCTTTTAAATTGATACTTTGGTAATCCTTGCCGCGTTTAATACACACCGGTGAAGAGGTACGGGTTTCAACACCAGTAAGAAGACCATCTTCAATCGCAAACCCTTTGATCTTTTTATCAAAGGCCGGGATCGCTTCACGAATTGCTTCGACAGCGAAGTCGGGCAATGCTTTCGATAGATCTGTTAGTTTAATTCCAGGCGTAAATGATGGCTCAACATTGCCGAGCTCGCTTGGATCGCGTCCTTTAAGGAAATCACCGATCTTTTGTGCTGGTGCATCGTAGTTTTCGCCGCCTAGCTTGTAGGCTCTGGCTTCTAACTCACGTTGTAGACGAATGCCCGCCAATGGGTCACCTGGGTAATCTTGCTCGGGTGAAATACCGACCACAATGGCACTGTTTGCATTTCTTTCCGCGCGTGAATATTGGCTCATGCCATTAGTCACCACAGCCCCTTCTTCTGAGGTAGCAGCAACCACGGTTCCACCAGGGCACATACAAAAGCTGTATACCGTTCGCCCGTTACTGCAGTGATGAACCAGTTTGTAATCCGCCGCCCCTAAAATTGGGTTCCCCGCATTTTTACCAAAACGGGCATCGTCAATCATAGATTGTTTGTGCTCAATTCGGAAACCCACAGAGAATGGCTTTGCTTCCATATAGACTCCACGGTCGTGCAGCATTTCAAAGGTATCACGTGCACTGTGTCCAATAGCTAGAACGACATGGCGTGTGTGAATTTCTTCACCATTGGAAAGTGTTAACCCTGTAATTTGACCGTCGTCCATGTGGATGTCATCAACACGGGTGCTGAAACGAATTTCACCACCAAGTTCGATGATTTTGGCGCGCATCTTTTCGACCATTGTAACCAGTTTGAACGTTCCGATATGAGGTTTGCTGACATACATGATTTCTGCTGGTGCGCCCGATTCAACGAATTCAGTGATGACTTTACGACCATAATGTTTTGGGTCTTTAACTTGGCTGTAGAGTTTGCCATCAGAGAATGTGCCCGCACCGCCTTCACCAAACTGTACGTTTGATTCAGTATTCAGAGTTCGTTTGCGCCAGAAACCAAATGTATCTTTGGTACGCTCACGGACCTCTTTGCCACGTTCCACGATAATTGGGTTGAAGCCCATTTGAGCGAGTACGAGACCGGCAAATAAACCGCAAGGGCCAAACCCAATCACGACAGGGCGCTCGGTTTGAACCGCTGGCGCTTTAGCGACAAACTTGTACTCCATATCTGGGGTAACTTTTACGTGTGGGTCGCTGATGAACGCTTCCAGCAGTTCTGCTTCATTGTCGACTTCAACATCAAGAGTATAAATCAGTAAGATCTTCGATTTTTTACGCGCGTCATAGCCGCGTTTAAATAGATTAAATGAAAGCAGTTGTTCTGGCTTGATGCCTAATTTGGTGATGATTGCTGCAGAGATCGCTTCCTCTTCATGATCTAGAGGGAGCTTTATTTCAGTTAAACGTATCATGGGGTTCTCGATGTTGATAATAGGTGTCTTAGCGCAGTCATCCAAACCTCTGATGACAAGATGACTACGCTCACAATGGCGCGCATTTTACGTGAAGTAGGGCGAAGTGTCATATACTTTAACGGAAATTAATCGGGGGAATGAGCATACCAATCTAACCATTTTCATTTTAAGGTGATTGTATTTTTATCAAGGATCAGTATCATCCCCCATCCTGAATTTGACTAATTAAGAGCGAGTAACCATGGCGTTCGTCGTAACCGATAACTGCATCAAATGTAAATATACTGACTGCGTGGCCGTATGCCCAGCAGATGCATTTTATGAAGGTCCAAACTTCTTAGCGATTAGTCCAATTGATTGCATTGACTGTGGGTTATGTGTGCCTGAATGTAACGCTCAAGCTATTTTCCAAGAAGATGAGCTGGCTGATGATCAACAAGTATTCATCAAGTTGAATGAAGAACTCGCTGAAATATGGCCCAATATCACCGAAGTTAAGCCTGCTATGGAAGAAGCGGAAGAGTGGAACGGGGTGGAAAATAAACTAGGGATGCTAGAGAAGTAACCCGCGCACAACTCAGCGTTGATTTGATTTCTGCTATTGTGTTTTTGTCGTTCTGTGTTTTTACATTCTTTTGTTTTAGTGGCAAAAAAGCGTTAAGTGGCCCCTTAACGCTTTTTTTGTACGTGCACTTTTTTTGTACACGTACTTTTTTATACACGAAATAGTTACAAGGGCTATCTGTGCTGACGACGCCAGTTATCCAAGATGATGCCACTCGCCATCGCCACATTCAGTGATTCTGCTTCGCCAAAAGACGGAATGGTAATTTTGTCTGTCACCAGAGGCGCTGCTTCGCTTCGTATACCATGCGATTCACTGCCCATAAGTAAGATGCCTTCGGGTTTAAATACAGTCTCATGGACGCTTTCCCCTTCAAGGAATGCCCCATAAACCGGTAAGTTAGCGCCTTCCAAATAAGCGGGTAAGTCGACAAGAGTGACTTGAACGCGAGCAAAACTTCCCATGGTTGCACTGATGGTTTTTGGGTTATATGGGTCAGCACAGTCAATACTTGCGACAATGTGCTTAATGCCATACCAATCGGCAACTCTGATAATGGTTCCCAAGTTTCCTGGGTCTGAAACGCCATCTAGGGCGATCATCATTCCTTTCGCTAATGGGATTTCAGCTTTGGGCGTTTCAACAACGGCAATCGCTGCATTGTTGCTTTTTAGCGTGCTGGCTTTGGTTAATTCATCGAGTGATGCTTCAACACAATCAAAGCCTTCTAATTGATGGGTATGCGCAGCTAGGAACTCAGCGGTGGCAAAGATATGTTGTGTGGTTAGAGAACTATTGATCAGTTCTAGGACATTCTTTTCACCTTGAACCAAGAACAGGCCGAGCGCCTTTCTTTGTTTCTTTTGGCTTAGAGCACGAACAAGCTTTAATTGGTTTTTGGATATCATTTTTTTATCTCGAATAAAATCGCGTTCATTATAAGGAAAACAAAAGGGGACACAAACTGAAGATTTGGTGGCTGTAACGTTATCTGTTAAATAACGACACAGAAGTGGGTATTGAAGTAGGACGTGATTGTAATCAATGAGTCTCACCAGTAAAATTGTTCACGCTGAGCGTCGTTACTCAGTGAAGGAACACGAAGTCAAAAAACGCCGACTGACCATTTCACAGCACCATAAACCTAATAGGCATATCATGTTTCATGCACACGTTTACTTCCCGTTAAAAAATATCGCCCAAGCCGAAGAACTAAAAAATCGTATTAATGCTGAAAGGCGAGATGTACTAACGGTTTTTCCATTGAATATGGGCTTAGTTGGGCCGCATAAAATGCCCATGTTTGAAGTTCACTTTGCCAATGATGACAAAGGTTTCACGCAATGGCTGAATCAAGCGCGTGGTGACTTTCCTGTGCTGATTCACCCTATCGGTGATAATGATCTGATAGATCATACAGAACATGCCGTATGGTTAGGCCGAGAGTTAGGCGTATTTGAGGATAAGCTTTCTTAACGAACCTTGTTAAACAATGAGGTTTGAAAATAAAGTGAGGTTTAAAAATAAGAGCTAAAAAAAGGCCAATAACACGTTTACTGAGTTTTAGTAAACGAAGCTAAAGGCCTTTGGGTGTGAGTTCGATGATTTTAGGCAGATGCCATAAGTAATTTTGGTTCAGTAATATTGGTTCAGTAATATTGATTAAATAGTATTGTTATCCAGTTTGGGGCTCAGGCTCTTCTATAAGATTATTAATCCATTTTTTGGATTGTATGCGTTGAGCGGTAAGGCAAATCTTGATGATCTCTTCTAGTAAGATGATCATCATAACCATGTGCAATGGCCAACCAAGGACAATCCCCGTAAAGTACGCAAGCGGTATACCGACAGCCCATTGCCCAAAGAGGTCAATGAATATACTGTATTTTATATCCCCCCCACTTTTTAAAACGCCACCAATCCCGACCATATTAAAAACCTTTAACACCATACCAAAAGCCATGACTAAACAAACATTCACCGCCATTTCTGGGTCACTGAGTGGGCTATTCATCAAGGCCGCGCTAATCAGTGGTGAGGCCAATAAACAAATAAACGCCAGCAATAAGGCCAATACACAGCTTGTAATGACGTACCACCACGATGTATCTGAGACTCGTTGATAATTTTTAGCGCCAATTTCATTACCCAATATGATGGAAGCTGCCACAGCAAAACCGAGAAAAGCAGAAATCAGCACGCTTTCAATGGGGGCCAGTAGTGAAATAATGGCAAGTTCACTAACACCAAGTTGTCCGACAATATAGCTGTAAACCAGAAGTCCGCCTGCCCACGCGGTATCGTGAATGATCATTGGTGTCGCAACTTTTATGAAACGCTTACGATTTTCTAGGCGGCGACCCTCTTG
>NZ_JBNGCJ010000239.1:0-3371 GCF_049974785.1 Vibrio genomosp. F10 str. 9ZD137 | reverse complement strand
CGCTCTTCCGATCTGGAAAGTAAGTCCATCAAATTCATTTCGTCCGACCATTCGATACGACCGGGTCTGACGACTTGTCCCATCACATTGACGGCTCGGTTTGGTGATACCTTTAGCCACGATTTTTCGTTCATATCGGTCTTTTCAGGTACGAAAATCGCGTCCCCCGGCTCTATAGCGGGTGGCTTGGATCCTTGAAGACCTTCTGTGTAGGCAGTTAGATCGAATGGAATGACTTGTCCACTGGCTTTAATCACACGAATTTGACGGGATTCTGCAAATCGAGTTGGCCCCCCTGCGTTAGCCAAAATATCCATAAAGGTTGCGCCTAATTTCCCTTCAAAAGCACCAGGAGAAGCGACTTCACCCATGATGTAAACGGTATTTGCGCCGGATTTGATTTCTTCTTCTTGCTTAGGAACAAAAACAGTTGAACCTGGGTTGAGTTTAGGGAGCAGGGAAGAGTCGCCGCTATCAAGGTATCGCTTTAGATTAAACAGCTCTGGCGTATTGTTGGTAATGATCCGAATTTGCTCAACACTCGCATAACGTGTGACACCGCCAGAGCGCATTAAAATATCCACCAAATCACTGCCTTCCTTAAACGAGAAAGAACCCGGTGCATTCACTTCTCCAAAGACCTTAATCGCACTGCGTCCGTCGGCACTGTCACCTGAATCGGCGAGCTTAGCAGGGTCGAATTCTTGCTCGATATTACTGACTAACGGTGAGGCAGGAACAAACAGCGTATCGAGAGATTGAAGGGTTGGAAGCTGTTTTTCATCACCGGAATCTAAAAATGCTTTGTAGTTGAATGTCTGTTTGTCTCCACCGCGTTTAAGTAACATGTTATTAAGCTGGGCGCCCGAGCGAAGCCCCCCTGCTGCGTAAAGTGCCATTTGAATATCGGCGCTTTTCGCTAGCGTGTATTCACCGGGTGAGTTTACATACCCTTGAACTGAGATGAGAATTTGCTGCTCTGAAATATAGACATCGGCATTTGATAAGTCTCTGAATACGGATTCTAACGCCCCTAAAACAGCGTTCTTTAATTGTTTCTCATCGTAGCCAACGACATAAAGCGCGCCAACTTCGGGTAGGGTGATTCTTCCGCGTTTGTTCACTTGAAAGCCCTTATTCAAGGTGCCTTCTCCGGGGAGATTCACTTGGATGAGATCGCCTACTTGTACGATTTCTTTGGATGATACTTCTTCTGTCGCCCAAGCAGTAGTCAGACTCAGTGTCATTGCCACAGAGAGAAATACGATAGATAGACGCTTAAACTTTCGTCCTGATTTTAACTTTAAACTAAGCGCAAACTGAAATATAAGGTTAATCATACAAGCCCCCCTGTGACGCCGTCACTGAATGATCAAGTGTCGATACAATTTCGATGCTCACGCGTCGATTGGTGAGCATAACCGCCTGACTTTCACCTTCAAATAGGGGTAACTGAGCACCAAGAGAGTGAGTGGTAATCCTGTTTGGTGCTAAACCAAAAATGGTAAGGTAGCGTTTGACTTGCTTTGCTCGGCCCATGGCAAGCTTTTCATTTTCGATGTCGTTCCCCTGCGAATCAGCATGGCCGGTCACAGAGAGCTTCAAGTCTTGATTTTCGAGCAGAATATTAGCGGCTCTTGCTAAATGGCCCATGTATTTAGGGTTAATCTCTACTGAATTTGTAGCGAATTGATTATCGACGTTCAAAATCTCGAACAGCTGATCAATAACCACAAGCTGTTGGTCCAGTTTGAACTGACTCAAAGGCGGGGAGCATCTTGTCTCTGAAGTGACATAATCGAGTTGTAATTCCAGTTCATTCAAACGTTTTCTTTGTATTACAAGGTCGTTCGCCGCATCAAGAAGCAGACCACCTTCTAATTCGCGAGCAATTCTATTTTGTTTCTCTGTCGCTTGAACGACCGCGGCAGGAAAACACCAGTTGGCCCCTTGTCTGATTAACGAGTCCAATTGAAGTTTAGCGAGTTGCCAGTCAAATCTTAGACCATGCTCTGGGCCCAGTGGCTCATTCGGCATGATGGGAGAAAACTCGGAACCGGCATAACTTTCAGCTAACCCTCCACGGCCTTCTTCTGGATAGCTAGTGCATCCAAACAAAATCGTTAAGGATGCAGTCAAAGCTATTGAGTTATGAAATCCCTTCATCGCCAACGTCCTTTTATTATAAGTATTATTAGTATAGTTGCATTTAGTGAGAATTTTTGTTTACCGGTATGGCTTGGCCTATACGCAGCAAATTGATGATTTCTAAAGGTTGCCCGGTAACATTTTCGATGCGCATAAAACGTTCTCGTTCTATCAAACGTTTATAAAGATAAACCAGCGCGCCAACTCCCGACGAGTCGAGAAATGCCACGTTGCGAAAGTCGAGCTCTATCTCACTATGGCGATCATGAGTAATGACTTGATCGATATGTGGCAGCGCATCTTTGCTTCCCTCAGCATCTAGGTTACCCATAATTTCCAATGTCAGAATTGTGTCACTTGCTTCAATAGTTCGTAGTTCCATGATAATTACTCCTGTTTGGTTTATTTCTATAGAGCAGGTTCTGTGCCATCAATTAATATTATATATATCAAATGGATAGGTTGTGTTTTTAGGGGTTTGTCAATTTGAAAATCGTTTATTCTCATTTTGAGAATCAAAATATAAACACGGGTAACAACCCACAGATAGTGTGAACTGTATAGAAAAGTGGGTGAATTGTTATGAGCCTGCTCGCATTGACAAAATTGTGGTGAACTTAGTTAGCCATTCTCTGGAAGAATACGTTAACTCAACAGACAAGGAGTGTTTCGTGCGGTTATCTGTAATTTCAATAGGAATTTGCCTTGCGTTTAGCTGCCCAAGTTATGCAGAGCTTGCGTATGACATGGGTGTGATGAATGCACACAGTTATCAATCAGGAATAAATATTGAGGAGTACTGGCAAAGTGAAAAGTTAGACGGTATTCGCGCGATATGGACAGGAAAGACGCTGTTAACCAGAAAGGGCAACCCAATTAATGCGCCAGATTGGTTCACCGAAGCGTTGCCCAACTTTGCGCTAGAAGGAGAACTTTGGGCGGGACGTGGTAATTTTCATCTTGTACAACAAACGGTTCTAGACAAAGTACCTTCTGACTCTGCATGGGAGAAAATCGATTACATGCTGTTTGATATGCCTCAGTCTGCCGGTGATTATCAGAAACGGTATTACAATATTTTACACTGGCTTGAACATAACAGCGCCCCTCACCTTAGATACGTAGAACACAAGCCGATTGCATCAGAGGAAGAGCTGTTTCGACATTTAGACAATGTCAGTAGTGACAACGGCGAGGGTATCATGCTGCGTAAAGTGACTAGC
>NZ_JBNGCJ010000238.1:0-32581 GCF_049974785.1 Vibrio genomosp. F10 str. 9ZD137 | reverse complement strand
TCTGTCGACCACAGAACCAGAGTGAGCATCGGCAATCCGCAACAGGGTGCGAAGTAGCGCGAGTTTGTAGGTTGCCGCTTTATTGTCATTAACCACAATATGTCGAATTTTCGTCAGATCGCCAGAGCCATCATCAGGCAAGCTCATCACCACCGTTTGCCACGTTACATCGTCTCGATTCAATGCGTCTGAATTCATCGATGACACATGTCGAACAATTAACGCAGAGTCTTTTGCCAGTTGCTCTAGTTCTTCTGCACTAACCTTATATGATTGGCGGGTGTCATTAAAATCACCATGCCTTAGTGAAATGACTAGCCGACCATTCGGTGCCAACAAATTCGAAAGTTTTCGAAAAGCACGTTCACGATGCGAAGGCGCGACGTGCATCCACACTGCGCTCACTAGAATAAGATCAAAGCGAAAACCCAAGTTAATCACTTTGTTCAGCGAAGGGAGTGAATCATCGATCCATGTAACATTGGTCCCAGTATGCTCTTGCCCTATCTTGCGCATCGCTTCTGCGGGCTCAACAGCAAAAACATCGCAATGTTGCTCTTCCATCCAAAGAGCATCTCGGCCAATTCCAGCGCCAACATCCAAGACTCTGTCTTTCGACAACGGCCAGAATGCTTTCCACGAGCCATGCACAGACTCGAAATTCGTCGCAGTGTATTGCTCGAAGCACTGCTGTGCATTGTTGTCGTAAAAAGAGATTGTTATAGACATATATCCAACCAAGACAGAAACTTACCTTGATGATATATGGCTTGGTTGCATAGTGCGAGAAAGCATTAGACTTGAATGACCTTGTGAGAGGTGGATCATGCTAAATGATAGCCAATTTACTCTAGGCTAAAGGCATCTGCTTTTAAGAATAGGTTAGACAGCAGAGTTATGATTGTAATTTGATGTTTTATAAAAATGAATTACAGGCTCACATAGAACAGTTGCTTTATTTATTCAGGTTTATAATAAGAACCTTTGCTGAGCGATAGTTAATTAAATTCTAGTGGCCAGCTAATTCCAATATATTTCACCTCTAGTATCTCAAATGGGACAATCCATAGCCGATGCCCATCACAAATCATCATTTTTCTCAGTGTTACTAGCAGTGTTACTTTAAACGAGGAATTTAAGACACAAAAAAGCCCACACTAGGTGGGCTCTTTCGTATAATTTGGTGCCGCTACTGGACTCTACTATCTAGCTTATCCAATTGATACAAATAGATATTATGAAATTATAGCTTTGAGGTGTTACCTCTAGTGTTACTTAAACTAAAACTAACCATTTACTTATCTAACTAACCAGCAAGATAAGCATCACTCATTCAATGCCTTATTGAATTCTAAAGGAACACAATGGCTAATAATTGATTTCTCTGTCAACTTATCCAATAGTGCTGTCTGAACTTTTAATGACCTTAGTAGTTCAGTTTTTTGCTCTAACATACTGTCAAACCACTTAGCTAAGTCAACTTGTTTCTCGTATGATGGAAGCCCTATTTGAATATCTTTAATTTTCGCATACGAGATTGAAGGTTGTGCTGAGCCTCGTGCTGAAGAATTCAGATCTAAGCTTCTCAATACATGAGCTAAATATGGCAAATAAATTTTCATTGACGTGTGAAGTTGAACACTAAAAGAGTTGTCAGTTAACCAAATAGGACCTGTCGTATAATGAACATTACCACAATGAGCTCCTACTCTACCTATTAGGATATTTTCACCTTCTAGGTTAAAGTCATTATAGTAACCAATAATTCCATTCCCACCATAGACTGGTACGCTACCTTGATCACCCACCTCAGAGCGGCTTAATTTTCTACCCGATTTGGTCTTAAAGATTTCACCAATAGTAACCTTTTTCCCAAACTCAGTTCCGTTGGTTTTTTCCAAGATATTAGAGAATTGGGAGATTAATTCATGGTATTTTCCACTTTCATCTTTAAGATGTTCAACTTCGCTAAGAACATCAAAATCATTTCCCTTAATTTTTTGTCTAGGCAACTCTATACAAAGGTTATAATCGTTTCGACTTAAAATATCTTGTCGGCTAACTAAACAGGAGTTAAATCCTTCTGACCTCACTGAAAACCTCTCCACAAAATCAACTAAATCGCCTTCAGAAATCTGACTTTTTTTACCGAAACTCTTATTATCAGATAGTTCATAAAACCAAATATCATTACAAGGCTTAGCATTATCAAAAAATAACACACTGGCTTTGACCCCTGAATAAGGATACAAAGCTCCCGTGGGTAAACTTAGAATTGAATGCAAATTAAATTCTGTCAATATTTCTTTTCTAACATTCAAAAATTCGCTACTGCTATTAAATAGAGCGCCATCAGGAACGACAATTACTGACTTACCACCTATTTCAAGACTTTTCATAGATAGTTTCAAAAACATCAACTCTAAACTTGAGGTTTTACCATAAATTCTATAGTTATATTCTTCATCACTTGCTACCTTACCAAAAGGCGGCATTACAAAAACAGTGTCGAACTTTCTGCCACTTTCATCCATATATAAAAGTGAATCACCTAAATGAATATTATTTATATCATATCCCTTAAGCAAAATATGTAGAGAGCTAACCAAATTGGCAAAGGGGGAAATGTCCCTTCCATAATGATAACTGCGTTGCAAATCAATACTATTACGTGCCAGGTAATCTAGAGATTCAACTATAAAACTACCAGTACCTAGTGCAGGGTCATATATAGTGTTACCAGCAGTAGGGTTTGTTACTTTTACGATAGCCTTAACTAAAGCTCTTGGCGAGTAATAAGCGCCTGAAGTTGAAGATTCATTAACCATAACCGATAATAGATCATCATAATCCTGTGCAATATCCTCACTAGTTTTAACGTGATCAATACCTGAAATTAGAGCATCAAAAACTTTCTTTGACTTAAATTTAAAAGGTATATTTTTGAACAAAATTTCTAATTTATACAAATCACTTTCAGTAAGTCGTTTTTCATAAACGTACTCACTATCTATGATTAAAGCTTTTAAAGCGGTCTGAAACATTGAAAAGTCATTATCATCGAAGGAGTCATAGTAAAAACTCTCGAATAAATCACTAAATGATCGATATCTTCTTGGTTCAGAATCTAATATCAATAATGAATCATATAAATACTTTAAAATCAAAAGCAAGGAAAGTTGCTCTATAGCATCAGTTATATTATTTATTCCATTATCTTTTCTTATCACACCTAGCAATTTAACCAGTGCATTCTCTTTATTATTCATCATCGCTTACCAAGTAGTTATACATATCGACTATATCTTCACTAATTTCTTCTGGTGGCATTCTATTAATATATTTTTTAGTTTTTATCACACAGAATCCATCACCCTCATTTATATGAGAGTCTACTATTTCTTTCACTGGCTTAGATTTTAACATCGCCAGCTGTTCATTATTAGAACCGTCGATGGTTTTGTCACCTGAGGAGCTTAATCTTAGCTTAGATTTTGCTCCCAAATTAAGCTCTACCTCTACATTTTCAATATCATCGGAAAGTGCTGTATAAGATAGAAGGTAGTGTTTTATCTCTCTCCTTTTCCAAGATAGTGTATGGCTTTTCAAAATAGGAGATAGAGTTTCGACCGAACCTCCTTTAAGCAATAAATTACACTTCGCTGTTCCTACATTTACTATAGGCAGTTCATCTCTATCACAAACTAGGTATACGTTTCTCGTCTTATGGGCTTGACCATTCAAATATTCAGTGAAGCTTCTTAACCAAGCTAGTTTTTTTCCTGCAAAAACCTCACTACCCTTACCCTCATAACCAGAATGACACTTAACGGCAATAAAATCTTTTAGTGATTCATCAATATATTCTTCGCTATAGGAAGCAGACTTCTTTCTCTTGATTAACAACTTAAATTGTTCCCAGTCATTTTCGTCATCAATCAAAACAACATTTTTAAACATAGATATAGCTTGGAATTTAACATTATTTATCTCTGATAAGTCCTTAAGCCTTTCGGATAATCTTTTGAGGTTATTAGCAGGTTTTATCTGTCCTTCTTCAACCACATTTAACCGTGAGATTCCTGACTTTGCAATGGAATCTAGTAAATGAGTAGTCGTTAATATCTTCCCTTCAATATTTAAATAAACACCCCAAAGGCGTTCAATATTCCTGTAGTGGAGATGTGAATCCGCCTCATCCAGCAAAAATAGCGTATTGTTTGAATCGAAGATATCAATTAATGCATAGAGAAAAAGTAACTGATACTCTCCATCACTAAAGTCCTCTAAGAAAAGATCGGCTCCATTTCTACTAAATTGTAATCTAAGGCTATCCTTCAAGATAAAGAAGTTATTATCTGAAGCTTGAGTAAAGAACAACACCCTCGCGCCAAATGATTGCTGTTCGTTTAATTCAAATGATATATTTGAAAGAACCTCTTGAGATAGATGGAGCTCCACTTGTTCTAGTGGTTCTTCGAAGTTATATTCACTAGAAACCAGAGTGTTTATGAAGTTATTTAGTGTTTGATGATAAGGTTTATTAGTAATGACGTCCGAGTTTCCTGCCTTTTCATCTTCCAGTGCTTGCTTTACAAGGTTCGTATAACTTTTATCCACTTTTACTTTAAAAGAAAGCTTAGTCGTTTTATCTTCATCAAACTCACTTTCTATTATATAGTTATTTTGCTTCAAAAAACTTCGGACCAAACCATCATGTTTGCTGGTTGTTGCTAAAAATATTAGCAACTTTGACAATGACTTATCATAATAAAAACAATCTAGGCTCAGTGCATTCTTTTTAGCTCTTTCTGCATTTAGGTATTCACTAAAATGATTAGAATAACTTTCATTTTGGCCTGACGAAAAACACACAACCTTTAAGTCTTCGTATAACGAACCCTTAAGTTTTTCATCAAAAATAGACTTTAATATCGTTGATTTACCAGAACCATTCCCACCGATGAACGTAGCGATTTTGTCAAACGTTAACTCCTGTGGTTGATCATGAAGAACGTTAGGTGGTAGAGGGAGTGAAACAGTTGCCATTAGTAATATTCCTTAATGTACCCATAGGCCCTGTCGAACAGGATCTGGTCTGTGTGCAGCTTGTATTTGAGTAATGCCTTACGTAGTGACTTTTGTACTTCACGTTCGCCGCCTGTGGTGTTTTGCCAACCAGGGAAACGTACGATACGTACAATGGCATCGATGTCAGTAACAATGCGCTCAACTACCGCAGGTGTTTGGTCGTCTTTAAGCTCTAAAAAAAGATCCGTTAGGGCTGCTTTGGGTGTTTTCTCTTGAAGCTCATCGTCTAAATCTTTTTCAGCCTGAACAGTTTCTTTAGCAATCTTACAAAGCTCTTTAACGAAATCGATTGAGGCAATTAGCCCCTTCTCGGCTTTGTCACGCAACTCTTCTAAACGCTCACTAAGCGATTTGAATGCTGGTAGATCACCACGGTCTTTAAAGCGTTTAGCTAGGGCTTTTTCTAATTGCTTAGTTTTGCGTGGATCAGGGTTATTGAAGATGTTCTCAATAACATCCGCATCGAGTACAAACTCTTCCAGGTTGTGAACATCACCGACATGTACGTTGTCGTGTATCAGCTGCGTTGTCTGGGCTCCAAGGGTTAACCACAGAAGTTTACCGATATTGTCAGATGCAGGTTTCACTGACTCATAGACTTGAGCTAACCATTTATAGTCTTCATTATATTCATCAAGAACACTGTCTGGAGAGAGCGATTCCCAAAGCTTGGCTAGGTATTTAAAATCGAGTGCGAAGGCGTCTTTCTTATCGTTGTCCCCTATCGCGTTTTGGGCAGCCTCTAGCCCTTCAAAACCGTCTAAGGTTCTATCTACGCCAACAAAGTGAGCCAAGGCATCTTGCATCGCTTTGGGTAGCTTAGAACGTAGTTCAGCGAGGTTTGAAATTACTTGTTGAACACTTTCTTCATCAAACTCTAGTGCTTTCGCTGCATCATCAAACACACCAAAGTAATCGACAATACAGCCGAAGGTTTTATTTGGGTATAAACGGTTAGTACGACAAATTGCCTGTAGTAACGTATGGTCCTTGATGGATTTATCTAGGTACATGGTTTGACATATCGGCGCATCAAAACCAGTAAGCAGTTTGGCCGTCACAATCAGGAATTTTAGTTCTGATTTTGCGTCATTAAACTCATCCACCAGCTTTTCTTGCTGGCTCTTGTCTACTGCCCATTTTTGCTTGAAATCTAAATCATCGTTGGCACTGGTGGATATGACGACCTTACTTGCTGCCTCATCGAAGTGTTTATCAAGCTCTTCTTTGTATTGAACGCAAGCATAACGGTCTGGTGTGACTATCATGGCTTTAAAACCATGCGGGTCGACTTTATCCATGAAGTGAATAGCGATGTCTTCAACGATCTTTTCGACACGTTCTGGTGATTTCAAAAAAGCTGACATCTTGGCTGACTTTTGATTAAGCGCATCGGCTTCTTCATCACTCAGCGCTGCACTTTCTTTAAAGTCTTTAAATGCCTTGTCTAACGCTTCCTTGTCTACATGAACATCAACTAGGCGTGGTTCAAAGTGTAGAGGCAGCGTTGCTTCGTCACGAATAGAGTCATGGAAGGTATAACGCGACATATAGCCACCTTGGTCTTCCTCTGCACCAAATGCCCAGAACGTATTTTTATCGGCTTTGTTTACTGGCGTACCGGTTAAACCAAATAGGAAGGCATTAGGTAAGGCTGCGCGCATTTGACGACCTAAGTCACCTTCTTGGGTTCGGTGTGCTTCATCCACCAGCACGATAATATTTTCACGGGTATTCATGTTGGGCTTAGCATCGCGGAACTTATGGATCATGGAAATGATGATCTTACGAGTATCCCGCTCTAGCATTCGTTGTAATTCTTTAATGCTATCGGTTGATTCCACATTAGCGACATCAGCGGCATTAAATGTCCCGCTAATTTGGGTATCTAAATCGGTTCTATCTACCAGTACAATAACAGTTGGGCTTTTAAGCTTTGCGGCACGGCGAAGTTTTTGTGCCGCAAAGACCATTAACAACGACTTACCTGAACCTTGGAAGTGCCAAATCAAGCCCTTCTTGATCTTCCCCTCAATGACACGATCAACAATTTTATTGGCACCTTCATATTGCTGGAAGCGTGGGATAACCTTAATGCGCTGCTTCTTTTTATTGATGGTAAACAACGAGAAGTTACGCATGATATCGAGTAAGCGTACTGGGCTTAATAAATCTGTTAGTTCTTTACCGATCTCGGTTAACCCTAGAGCTTTTGATGCTTGGCCGATGCCTTTTGAATCATCGTCTTCTTCAGTGCGCCAAGGGGCCCAGAACTCTAATGGGCAACGGATTGCGCCATAGAACAACTCTTTGCCTTCTGTGGCAAACGACAAGATGTTAGGGACAAACAGTTGCGGTACTGCATTTTCATAAATGCTATGTACTTCATGAGCACCATCTAACCAACTGACTGATGGGCGAATGGGTGTTTTCGCTTCACCGACTACTACCGGAATACCGTTAATCATCAATACCACATCAGGTATTTTGGTTTCTCTGTGATGGATACGGAATTGATTAGTAACGACATAATCGTTACGAGTTAAATCATCAAAATCGATTAATTTAACGGGCACATGACGGTTGTTCTCGCCAAACGGCATGGTTTTTTCGCCTGTCATCCAGGCGAAAAACTCTTCGTTGGCTTTTACTAAGCCAACTTGATTTACCGAAATTAAAATAGCGCGGAGTTTATGTATTACTTCATCAGCTAAATACGGGTTAGCTTCAATTTCTGGGTTAAGGCGAATTAATGCTTTAACCAATTCAGATTCAATTAAAACCTCGTTAACACCACGGCCAAGTTGCTCTGATGATTTGTACTGCCATTGCAATGCATACGTAGCTTGAGGCTCAGAGACTTGATTCTCGTACTGAGCGTCGTTTAAGTTAACGCCACTCATTTTATGGATGATGTAGTGTTCCACACTATTTAATTCGGTAAATCCCATACCTAAAACACCTGATTGATTAAAGACAATTTTAACTTCTTGAGATGGACAGATTCAGCCATTATTTTGTTTTCAGTATCATTTACTTGTTCAAACTTATACTTCCAGAGCTCTTGAACATCTAACGGAATCATTGGGATTTGAAGTTCTTTCAACTCGACAGCGGTTAAGTGTGCTATTGTAGTGTGTCCCGTTAACGCTTTAAATGTCCCTGAAAAACTAGACCATTGCATAAATTGCAACATAATTTCAGGCATTATCTTTCCATCAATACTTCGAAGTCGGTGTAATGCCTTTTGGTAATAACAATTCTCAACATCTTCTCGCCAAATAGCTGTTCGACCAACCTCCCCCCCCTCACAAACAAGAAGATCTCCATCCCTCAAGTCAAACTTGACTTTTTCTTTCTCGGTAAAATCCATTTCATTTAGTTTTGTGGTAGTAATACGACCCCATTGGACATTCTGATTGGTTAGGTACCTACACGGAGACAACCCTTGCTTTGCCTTGGATGACAACATCTTCCCTAGTTGAACATCAAAAACGTGCTTTAAGCTAGTCTTATCCCATTTATTGACAACGAACAGTTCAGCTCTATAAGCCAGAATCAACTTTTGGCATGTCTTCAATAATTGCTTAGAATGTTCTAAGGCTTGAGTGCATGACTCAAACAGTTGAATTATCTCCCCCTGCTTTTCAATTGGTGGTAAAAGAAACTCATATCCAGCCAAGTCTTTCCAATTCACATATGGATTGACTGATCCTTTTGAGTTCTTAATTGAATGTTGAGAATACCCTTCCGAAAGCATAATAAATGGCAGTAATCGTCTATCAATTTTGTCTTCGTTAGCTTTCATTACAAAAGTCGTATTAGATGTAATACCTTCAAATGGGGCTATAGCCACTTTGCGTAAGTAAGTACGACGGGAACCGTAGAGGATATCGCCTTCTTCAAACTTTCGAATAAAAGCAGGGCCTAAATATTCATCTTTTAATTCACCCCATTCACGTAAATGAATATCTTCAGAATACATATGCTCGCCTTTAACATAGCGTGTTAGCTCTGTATTTTCGCGATCAACAGTTTGCTTTTGCTGTATGGCAACATCACCAAACCTAACTAGCTGCCAGTCACTTCTGTCTATATTTAGTTCAGCAACTGCTTTTTCAAATATTTCCGTCATTTTATTCAGCCACCTCAAACAATTTGTTCATTGATACCTTTAAATCGTCACCAGCCTTTTGCCAGTCTGATAACGCTGATGAAAAGCAGATATCACTATCTGAGTTGTCTTTTTTGACGTAGAAATTAATATTCATATTGCCATCTAACGCTAAAATTTCTTCATTAGTGGCAACAGCTGAGTAATGTGGAATATCAGTAAAGTCTTTATATGCCTGATATAACTTATTAATGTGTTCAGGGGTTAGGTAAGCTAGTCCTTTATTATCGACTACATCATCTTTACCATTAATAAATAAAACTTTGCCTTTGCGGTCAGCAGGTTTATTTGTATTACCCACTAAAATCATTGCTTCCATTGGCGAGTTATAGAAAAGATTCGCACCTACACCAATCACAGCTTCAATTTGATCTGATTCAATCATTTTTCTACGCATAGCAGCTTCTGCATCTCTAAACAAAATGCCATGAGGCCAAAGTATTGCGAAACGACCATTTTTTAAATCTAAACTCTTATGAATATGCTGTTGAAAAGCATAATCTGCGCAACCTTGCGGAGGTGTTCCCCACAAATTACGACCAAAAGGATCACTTTCAAAGGCTTTTCGATCCCATGATTTAATCGAGTATGGTGGGTTAGCGAGAATCACATTAAACTTTTTCAGCTCGTCATTTTCTAGTAAAGCTGGGGTTGTTAATGTATCACCTCGAACAATATCGAACTCTTCAATGCCATGCATGAACATATTCATACGTGCAATAGCTGAGGTTAATAGGTTAATCTCTTGGCCGTATAATTTAAGAGTGCGGTACTCTTTACCTTCATCTTTCAAATGCAAGGCACAGTTAAGTAATAAACCACCAGAGCCACAGGTAGGGTCATACACTGACTCACCCGGTTGTGGGTCCATTATCATGGTCATTAATTTAACCACAGTACGGTTGGTGTAAAACTCTGCCGCGGTATGGCCGCTGTCGTCAGCAAACTCTTTAATCAGGAACTCGTAAGCATTACCTAGCTTATCGTCCGGTACATTCTTTAGGCTCAGCGTTTGCTCGGAATAGTGCTCAATTAAGTTGGTAATCATTGCATCAGAAAGACGATCTTTATTGGTCCAGCTTGCATCACCAAAGATACCTTCTAGGGTATCGGGGTTAGCCTTTTCAATCGCACGCATTGCATTTTGTAGAACTAAACCAATATTGACTGTAGTTTCACGCACATCGTTCCAGTGAGCACCTTCTGGCACTTGGAAATGATGGTTTTCGGCAAAAGCGGCGTATTCTAAATCGCCATCACTTTCAGCAAGTGCATTTTCAAATTCTTCATCGTACACATCAGAGATACGCTTAAAGAACATCAATGGAAAGATGTACTGTTTGTAATCCCCCGCATCAATGGTGCCGCGTAACGTAGTCGCAGCGCCCCAGAGGTACTTTTCTAAATCTTGTTGGGTCATCATGCTGATGCTTCCTCAGTAGATGGTGATTCGGTACATTCTTCTTCATCCCTAAGAAATGACAAATGCAGTAACTCTAGTTTGTCTTCATCACTGCCTAGCTTTAACTCCCAACGCTCCTCTAAGAACTCAAGTAAGCGAAGTCCTCTTTCTTCAATCTGCATAGCTGTCCACTCTTCTTCCTGAGCAACTTCAATTTCTGAATATGAACCATTTTCATAGCCATTTCGAACCACTTGCCCTTGAGTGTTCTTTTTAACTAACTTCTTAGCAGTGAACGCATCATTCTGTAAGCTTGAGTTGATACTCGAAGATAGTGGGAGCAAATTCCCAAGGGATCCCCTCAAGAGTATCTGCTGTTCTTCTGTAAAATCAGAAAATCGTTCACACCAATACTGTTCAGAAGCCGTCTGCGGATATATATGCTCAATTGATAATTTATCTTTTGCACTCTTAATAAAATTATTCCAACCAATTTTAGGTTGCCCTCGCTTTATCTTGAGATCTTCTTCGTACTCGAATAGGAAGTAGCGCAAGTCATTCCAACCATAAAAACCAACGCTGCCACCACTATATTTTTTAGCAATAAAGTCTTTGAAGTAGTTAGTCTTAAATGTGCCATCTTCCCTGAACGCCCAAGCAATATGGTTCCTCAAGTCACCAATAACTTCCTCAATAGGCTTTGGTTTAGAAGTTTGCCCTACTCGGTGTTGAATAGAGCGAGCGCAACGATAAAAGTGGCTACTACCTGAATTCGATTGAGATCGACATAACCGAAAGTTTATAAATATGAATCGCTCAATTTCTTTAAGTAGATTCAGTCTTTCATCACAACCTTTTTCAGTTGCCAAAATTGCCGACATAATCAACGGTCTAAAGTAACCCACTTTAACCCTGTTAATCTTATCCATATAAAGCTGTTCATCAATTGACAGCTCATCAGAGTCACTGGGGAAATAAGTGCTATACCACGCTTTCGCAGCAACCTTTAGGCTTTTAACGTAGTCATTAATTTCATTAATGGTCCGCTTTGACTCCTTAACTGTCAGGCTTTCTTCTTCACTATTTTCATCATCATCGGCATCTGCATCATCAGACAACTCAGCCGCATAGTTGATTGCTTTTGTGCTGGTCTCCAAGTTTTCAAGAATATTTTTCGGTGAAAAGTAGTCATCCAAAAGGAATCGTATGTAATCACTTCCCGTATTCCGGCTGTACTTAAAGTACATAACCCAATGAGCACGCAAGAAGTCATCATCATTTAGCGGAGAGAGCTTGTTTCTACCCAGCTGGTTGTATATCTCCCCCCAGGTAGTATTAATGTTTTTCCGTGTAGCTTCTTTCGTCGACTCGTCCACTTCCGTAGGAGAGTAGAGCGTGGTTAAATAAATCAGGCGATTTTTCAACAGTTCTAAATCTGATAGCCGCTTACCCCGGTTATTCATAGTTTCAAAAGCTACAAAGACATCGAAGTTGTCATCTATCTCGTATAAATTAAATAAGAAGCGTTGAGTTAGCTTTTCAAAAAGAGTCTCTAAGGCACTCAGTCCATGAGCATTTACCAATAGCTCAACATTCTCTTTAAAAAATGACTTAGCATTTTCCAAATTTAATGTATAAAACGTTTCTTTCAGCGAGCCTGCGTCCGGCTCGCCAAAGACTTTATGCCTAAGAAAATCAAAAGATGGGTTGTCCGAGTCATAACCAAATTTATAGGTTTTAATCACCCGATTTTTTGGCTCTTGGATGACAATATATTTCTCTTTGATTTCCTTTAACGGGTATTGACCAAGAAAGATTTCGTTTTCTGATAGTTTTTCATTTGAAGGATGATGCTGAACGGCTTCGATAAGGCATTGAAGAAATATTGATACAGTCGTCAACCGTTGCTGTCCATCAACAACATAATGAGGTTTGAATTTTCTTCCTTCTATTAGCCACTTTTCGTCATTCCATGAACACCAAGTCGTATCGGAGACCTCTTTTATAGAAATAACACCAGTATAATGAGAACGGTGATTACCTAAGCTAATTAGGTCTTCCCAAAACTCCGTTAACTGTTTTTCTCCCCACGCATAACCACGCTGGTAGTCCGGTATACGGAAAATTCTCTTTGTAAAAATATCGTCTAAAGATTGAAGTTCTTGCATTACAGGAACCTCTTTAATACTTGCTTAAATTTCTCTTCTGCATCAAGGCTCTCTTGCCAAGCTTGCTTCAAATCTGCCATCGCTTCTTCAACTGATGGTAGGTTGTCTTCAATGATCTTTTCTACATACAACGGGATGTTGAGGTTGTAGTCGTTTTCAGCTAGTTCATCCATTGAGGCTACTTTTACGTAGTTCTCTTCATCTTGATAATTGTGGTACCAATCGTAGATCTGCTGAACATGATTAGGTTCTAGGAAATTTTGAGCGCGACCAACTCGAATCTGATCTGATGCATCAATAAACATCACCTTACCTTTCTTATCAGCGGGTTTGTTTTGTTTAAACACCATGACACAGGCAGCAAGCTGAGTACCGTAGAACACGTTAGGACCTAAGCCTATAACGGCTTCTAACATATCTTGCTCTAATAGTTGCTTTCGAATCTTACCTTCGGCTGCTTTTCTAAATAGTGCGCCATGAGGAAGTACCACTGTCATACGGCCAGTGCTATTCATGGACTTAACCATGTGCTGCACCCAAGCCATATCGCCATTGCCTTTAGGTGGCACGCCAGCAATGTTTCGACCGTAAGGGTCGTTAGCCCAGTTTTTTGAACCCCAGTCTTTTAGAGAGAACGGTGGGTTGGCAATCACACAGTCAAAGGTTTTAAGACCGTCAGCTTCAAAGAAGGCTGGGTGACGCAAGGTATCGCCACGTAGGATTTCAAAGTCCTCAATGCCATGCAGGAACATGTTCATTCTTGCGATAGAGCTAGACGTTAGGTTCTTCTCTTGTCCAAACAGTTTAAGTGTACGGTAGTCTTCTTTGTTGTCTTTTAGGTGATCAACACACTCAAGCAACATACCACCCGTACCACAAGCCGGATCATAGATAGTTTCACCTTCATGAGGGTCTAAGATCATACCTAATAGATGGACGACCGAACGAGGAGTATAGAACTCACCTGCTTTCTTATTGGTTAAATCAGCAAAGTGCTTAATTAGATACTCGTAAGCATTACCCAGCATATCTGGTGCAACATTTTGATTGCCCAACGTATGTTGAGAGAAATGCTCTACTAAGTTGATGAGCAGTTCATCAGAAAGCTTATTTTTGTTACTCCATTGGGCATCGCCAAAAATACCATATAGGTACTCCTGGTTTGCTTGCTCGATACCGCGTAGTGCATCTTCAATCGTGATACCAACACTGGTTGTTGTTTCACGCACATCGCGCCAGTGGCAACCCGTTGGAATCTCAAAACGGTGCATTTCCGGCATTGATGCGTACTCTTCATCGCCACCAGACTCTTCTAGCGCAACGCGATACTCTTCATCGTAAACGTCTGAGATACGTTTAAAGAACAACAATGGGAATATGTATACTTTGAAATCTGAAGCGTCAACAGGGCCTTTTAAGATCCATGCAGCTTTTGATAGGTACTGCTCTAATTGGGAGAGCGTTAGTTTTTCGGTCATTTTTTACTCTCTTCTATCCAAGCTTCTAAGTCTTCACGCTTAAAACGCCAAGAGCCACCGACTTTAAAGCCTGGTAGCTTGCCTTCACTTGCTAACCTATATGCTGTTTTCTCGGCCAACTTTAAGTAAGCAGCCACCTCTTTCAAGGTTAAAATTTGGTCTACCATTCAGAGTGTTATCTCGTATTGGTTTAATTCATCAGAATTGATGGTGTGAGAATATGGGAAAATTGAGGAATGAACAATGATCTCCATTCCATTATGCAATCTAACGCTTTATTAATAACCACTCAGAGCTGTGAGCACAGCTTTCAACTCAGTATTTGCGATGCAACTAAGCTTCCATCTGTTCAAGGTCATCAAGCTCTTCTTGAGCATTTCTTGATAGCATAATGGAGTGCTTATTTACTCGATTAACTAAGACCTCCGGTAGCTCACTTAAAAGCGCCTTCTTTTGTAGTACATCGAAGGTACTCTTAAATGCTTTAACGAATTCGTTTGATAGTTTTACCATTACATCTAATCGTTCGAATTTCTGCTCATAATCAAATGCTAGCTCTTTACATTGACGTTCTATTGACTTGAGCTCATTCATTCGTTGGTTGATCGCTTGTCGGTAGTCAGAACGAACTAGACAGAAATCTCTCACCTCAACAAGGTTATTCGCATAAGTGTCGACAAGATCCGCTTCTATCAATTTTGCTTTTACCTGCTTTGTCAATTCGGTCACTTCATGGGTCAAGGTGTTTCTTTGTTCAATAAGTGGAGCAAATGATTCTCGCAACTCATGCCCTTGTTGCTCCAAAGCTTCTTTTTTACGCAAACCTAAAGATTCAATCTCATCACACAGGAAAAACTTTTCGTGTTCCAAAACCTTTAACTCTTGAGCTAGTTTTTGATGTGCTCGTTGTCTTTCTTCCATCGCCACGATTTCACTTTGAAATTGTCGATTAAATTCATCCGCAAGTTGTTGTTCAAACTCCTCTCTCTTTTTTCTCAACTCCAGATTCCATTCTCGTTGTAACTCCCCTTTTAACTGAAGAAGCACGGCTTGGTTTTGTTCCTCTAGCTGCTTAAGGCTCGATGTAACCTTCTCTTCTATCTCATGTTCAATCTGGGCATGTCGCGCCTGAACTGAATCTAATAGGGTTTGATGAAAGTCGATCGCTTTCTCCAATTCAGCTAGAATCTCATCCTGAGCATCTTTGCGAAGTTTCATTTTCTCTAAGCGATCTTCATACTTTTTCTGGTGTATTTCGATACGCTCTTCTAACGTTTTCTCTACTTTGTCTTGCTTTATTTCTTGCTCTTCAAGTTTCTTTTCTGAACGCTTCAAGACTTCAATTTGTTTTCTAACTTTTTCATGTTTATGCGCTGTACTTTTTGCTATTTCATCAAGGTAATCATTACAAGCATTGAGCGACTGTGTTCGCACTAAACAATGCTCTAAAGAGTCGAACTGGTCTAGATAACCACACTCAGAGACATCTATCTCAATGACATTCTTATCATGACTTCGGCAATACCAAACTTTATCGTCATCGCATTTGTGCTTATTGGCTATCTCAATCCAATACTGTTCGCTTCCGACCGTCGCCACTAAATCCGGCCTTCTCCCATCCATATAGACTTCAATTTTCACATCAGATACTTGTAGTTCTGCGCAAGCATCTGGGGTAATCCATCCCGTATCAAGCGGTATAGGTATCTTTCCGGCTTTTGCAAAATACTCTTTGGCAGTTAAATGAAGTTGTGTCTCGTACGCCAAAACACATGCTTCGTCAAAATAGTGAGAAAAGTGCCAAGCTTTCTTTTGTCCCTTATTCGCAACTAATTTAGCGCCACAGCAAGCGCATACAACATTGGCTTGAAGACCACGATCGACGTCCTCAATTGATACCGACTCTTTGGTGTCTTGATATACCGCTCTTGTGATGTGAATTTCACTCATGGTTCTCTCCTAAACAGCCCTTGACGTAATACTAACCAAAAAATAATATGACGTTATTAGCTACACGTAAATACTGATTACATATATACGTCGCATAACTAGACAGGAATTAGATAATGAGTAAATGGCCAATAAGATGGGACCTTTTGTTTCGATACAGAATGATAGAGGTCATTGCGCTGTGGGAAGGTAGGCTAACGACTAACCATTTAATTAAAAGCTTTGGTATTGGTAGACAGCAAGCGTCGAAAGATATCAATACTTACCTGGTAGAAATTGCGCCTGACAACCTTGTCTACGATAAGCAGTTGAAAGGCTACAAGCCCAGTGATAGCTTCGCTCCAAAGCTAACGAGCGGTCATGCTGATGAATACTTACACATCCTATCTCGAAGTGAAGATATGACTGTGACTTTCAATGAGCTTGATATGGGCTTTGAAAATACGACGATGGTTCGCCCAGTGACACGCAACATTACACCCGAAATTTTACGACCATTAGTCCAAGCAATCAGAGAGAAGAAACGTGTCGATTTAAGCTACACATCATTGAAGAATGGTGAAGAAGTAGAACGGATCATCTCTCCACATACACTCGTTTGTACACCATTACGCTGGCATGTTCGAGCTTATTGCGAACACTCAGAAGACTATCGAGATTTCGTGCTGAGCCGAATTCGAGGTGTTCCGGCTCTTGAGACAAAAAAAATAAAAGGGAAAGAACAAGATGAACTTTGGAATACTCATCTCTCTATTAAGTTAATCCCCGACTCAAGATTGACCGAAGCCCAGGCCAAAGTGATTGCACACGACTACGGTATGGAAAAAAGCATCCTGACAATACCGACGAACGCAGCATTGGTTCGCTATGTTCTCGATGCTTATAACATCGATATTAATGTGTTGAATTCGAACCCCAAGGGGCAACAGATCATCATTGGGAATTTTGACGAGCTTAAGCCTTATTTGATTTTCTAAATTAGTTTCTAAACAACGGGTTCTGACTTAGAGCCCTTTGAATAGCTCACCACGATGATAACGAAGGTAAGGTTTATGCTCAGCTACGATATTAAATGCCATGTCTTCTTTTAAACCAATCACATCTGGCGACTCCAAATAGCTAGAGATGAGTACTTTGCCATGATCATCAAAAGAGATAAAACCAAGGTCGAACGCCTTATCGAGATTCGCCAATAATAACAGTCCATTAAATTTATCCAGACGCTCCTCGTTGTTAGAATCTCGCCAAGGCTTGATGTGAGATGCCAACAACAATTGAGTATTACGATACCCTGTTAGCGCGCAGCCGCCCCACATTTGAACCAGCTTTGCTCTGAAGTGCCCTTGTCCTACCCTTGTATTAACCAAGATAGTCTTCTCTGTCTCGGTGAGTGTCTTATCAGTCATGACTTGCTTAATGTCAGCATTAATATCAATTTTTGCCAGGTCTGAAAGAAACTTATGGTAATGAGATAGTGCTGCGCTATACATACCGTTTCCTCGAGAATCACGAATTTGAAACTCTTCGAGCTTCCTTACCTTTTCTTCAGAATTAACAAATTGACGATATGAATTGATGTTAGTTAACGGCTCATCCAGCTCACCAGCGTCCATCAACCAGTTAGATATTGATCCTCTTACAGCTCCAAGATAATTGCTCGCTGTTTTTTCAGACTTACCGATATCAATCAACCATTGGTGATATAACGTCGCTAAGTCAGATAGGTTTGAGACTAGCGCTTCTTTTAGCTCGTTAGATACGATAGAGCTCTTCATGAAGTCAAATAGCTCATCATCGATAAATACATAATCTACAGCCTTAGCTGAGTATCGACTGGTTGACTCTTTGTCATAACCACCTTTATAGGAAAGATGCCAAAAGCCTTCGCTCCTTAAATGGAAGAACGGATTCTCTGGGGTATTTTTATCTTTACCTTGCGCCAAGCCATCAAAGTGAAGGGTAAACTGGTCTTTAAGAATTTGATTCAAGTAAATCTTGTTGGAAACAATATAGCCTGCTTGTATTAGGTCCATAACGGCCAGCAACATACACACTTTATGCGGGCTCTTTTTGCCACTAGCACTGTTCATCTTTAGATTCTGGAACCGATCCAAATAATACTCTAATGCCATCTACTATTCCCCATTGGTATTAGAATCAGATTTTACTAACACGACTGTTTGCCAAAATACCTCGTCCCTATTTAGCGAGTCTGTGCTGTCAGCTACGCTACAAATAGTCAATTCTGAGGTCTGAGTTAATTGCTCGATTTCTTCTACTGAAACCGAATTAGCCTCACGGCTATCATTAAAACAACCATGACGTAATGTAATCACCAATGTTCCATTCGCACATAGAAGCTTCGATAACGTGGTAAGTGATTCTGCTCGCTGGGCACAATCTAAATGCATCCATACCGCCGACACCAATATAAGGTCAAATGGGCCTGACAGTTTTATAGTGTGAGTTAAAGCTGGTAGGGAGTCATCTAGCCACTGAACTAAAGGTGAGAGATTCGAAGAGCCTAATTGACGAAGTTCTTTTGCGGGCTCAACAGCAACTACAGAACACCCTTGTTGATCGAACCATCGAGCATCACGTCCAGAGCCGGCACCGACATCAAGAACTTGCTCACCAGATGAAGGCCAATACGCCTGCCAAGATTGATGAACTAGCTCAAAATCAATTGAGTCGTATTGCTTTACTAGTTGATTAGCATTTTCATTGTAAAAAGAGATATTTACGGACATAAGCCAAACCTGATAACACCTACAGTTAGGATATATGGCTCCATTAAATATGGCGATAGAATAGGAAAAAAGTATGATTTATTGTGAGTTAAGTCTGGTTCAGCTTCCAAAAATAACGCCTGAGTATAAAAAAATCAGGACAGCATCAAAAGACTACTGGGTAATAGAACAAAACCCAGCATCTCTTAAAGTCTCTAGCCTTGAACTTTTACGTACTTACACCCTTTCAGCATTGAGTATGCATTGAACTCTGATATTTCTGGTAAGCCTGAGCTTTCAAGAAGTTGAGTGGCAGTCTCAATATCAGATTTGGGTATCAGCACATTGCCATCTCTAGATGCCTTATAGCCATTTTCAATCAGAAAGCTTGGTATTGGTGAGTCATAATTTGCTTCTTTGCGACCTGACTTTTTTGTCTCGAGCACAGTGGCGGTTTCAGCTGCCAACTCATCTTCTGGATTGTGAGACGCAAACATACACTCGCTTGGATTTTTCTCTCTTTCGTTAATTGCACATTGAGTAGAGCTAGTAACTACAGTGGGTTGTTCATTTTCGACAAATTGCTGTTTGGTCGTAATAGGTTTCTGTTTCATTTTTAGCGTATGTTGTTTAATCGGATACATTTTTTCTGGCTCTGGGATAACTAATGCTACATGACTTATCTTTAAACACTTAAGCTTTACAGGCTTCTTGTTATTCCCAAGTATTTCAGGGTATATCTCAAAGTACAACTGGTCCCCATTTGCGTCTGCAAGCCCCTCTTCAACCAACGCTCTAGCTAATGTATCGGAGTTTAAAGGTACCGAGTATTCAATACCACCCAAGTAGTCCGCCAACTCTGCTACGGCTTTAGACCATGAAATGTAAAGAACGCCATCAACGAACCAGACTACTGCACCTTTTCGGTTAATTTCCCAATCTCCATTGGAAATAAGGTACTTAATCTGAACACTAACTAGATCACTGATTGATCGTCTAATTGGCGTCAAACTCCAATTCTTATACTGAAATGACAAATCAAATCTGACAGAAGCTATATCTGCTTTCGCTACTACCCCCTTAATAGGGTTATCTCCGCCGAGCCCAGAAATAGCGTTCCATAGCTCAATACAAATATCCTGACCTTCAACGCAATCAGCTAACCAGTGCCATGTTCTTTCTGGTATCAACTTAGTTGAGATAGCCACTGACCCCAACTTATGATCATTATGTCGCTTTAACTTCCAATCAACATAAACAATACCGTTGCTCTTTTCGATTCCCCATTGCTCTAAAGACATTCCACCCAAAGGGCTCCACCGTGCATGATTTTCCCCTTTCTTACCATTCGTAATAATCATATCTGTGATTACTTTTCCCGCATCATGAACCAATGCAGCTAATACACATGCCACTTCTCGCTCGGTTACGCACCTCTGTCCATCTTGCAAATTCCCAGTCGCTGACCCCATGTGAGACAATTTAGCTATTTGACTAGCCCTCTTTGATACATCAAGTAAATGGTAGATTAAGCCTCCTGGAGCACGATGGTGATGGTACTGAGATGCTGGTAGATAATTAACTAAATCAATTACATTAATTAATACTGGCTTGATATATAAATTGAATACCTTATCACCAACTGCCATAGTTTCTTTAAGTTCAAGGATATTCTTTTCGAACATATCTTTCAGATTGCTAGAAGAGTAAAGTGTTATACCTACTTTTTCCGGCGGATAATTATCAGTGGCATTAAGTTCACAGCCAGATTCTTTCTTTTCAGTGCCAGAAGGTCCAAGAAACGAAATTATTTGTTCAAATACATTCATATAAACTCCATTTTTAATATTACTTGCCCACAACGAAATACTTATAGGTATCTTTGTTTGTACTTAGATATAGTATTTGATGTAGGTACAACCCTTTCCTTTGATGACGAGTAATTACCACTAGACCCAACCAATTTATTTGCTCTAAGTAATGTTTGGTGCGCTTTCATCAAGGCTGATTTCTTTACTCTAATTGGATAAAGAACTTCTTCTATTTTACAAATTAAATCCAATTCCCATAGTTCAGCATGTTTGAATTTACTCTTTGAGTAGCAATGAGACCTTGGTATAGCTAATGGTTTAGCGATTCTAATTATTCGCTCTCCATTTTTTACAAATCGAACATATATCCATCTAATTCGAAATGATGAACCATGAAACTCAAATGACAGTTGATAGTTCGTTCTTTCCTTTTTGTCACCTCGTTGTGATCGTCTTACTTCTTTCTCTGCAATATTCCGCATCCATGATTCGAAAATAAACTTCGTCTCTTCATATAAATCATCTAGGTCTCTGTATATTGTTTGTATTGTCTCCATAAATCTTCACCTTTAATTGATAGGTAAACTGTCTTTCAACAATTCACCTATAACTAATGTAGTAACCGATTGTATGCACTTTGGGTGCTATATAGGCTCGTTCCCAAACCCACAACAAAGGGATAGAATTCATTGTCGAAAGAACACTATGAGTCCACCCTCCCTGAGCGTTGTTTGATCCAGTTGGAAATATCCGAGTTTAGCCAACCAACAGATTTACGGCCTAGTGCAATATTTTTTGGAAAGTTACCTTCTTGCATCCAGACATAAATAGTACTCCTACTCACCCCAACTCTATTGATTACTTCATTTAATCTTAGGATCCTTAATTCATTCATAATTACCTCTCTGTATTGTCTTAGTCGATAATCGACAATACAGAGAGTAACTAAATCGTCTTATAATGTGTTGGTACTACCGATCTTTGTTGAAGTGTTATTTTCATTAATCAACTCGTTTAGCAATGCCACACCAATAGATATATCCTTGTCCAGATTTGACACTGACATTCCTGGTAGGTACTTAGTTTTGGAAATGTTATCTAATCTATTCCTCACAAGTCTCTTAATTGCTTCTGCATTAACCTTATCTCCCCATTTATATGTTCCATTTGTTTCAGATATATAACAGGCAAGAATTGCTATGCTTAGTGTGATATTCTTATCACTAGTTTGCTTCGAAGTTCTATTATTACTAATACTCTTTATTTCATTCTTAATCTCGATTAGTTCCAACATGATTGAATTTTCCATAATTTATCTCATTACGAACTATATGACTCTTGGACATTGGGTTACTACCAGTAAGAGGCTTTGTTGCCGAAATCGAATGAACTAAATCAAAATCTTACGATCAGATCAGGGACATTCATTTACTGACTTTGATTTCATGCCAAAGCCTCGCTATAAAACCACCAACTGGCGCAAATACAACAACTCCTTAGTCAATCGAGGTTCACTCACGTTTTGGATTGACGAAGAAGCAATATCGGAGTGGACACAATCTAAACTGCATAGACGTGGTAGACCGCGATTGTTTAGTGACTTAGCTATCACGACGGCTCTCATGGTGAAGCGCATCTTTTCCCTGCCCTTAAGGGCACTACAAGGCTTTATAGACTCAGTATTTAAACTAGCGAATGTCCCATTGGTTTGTCCTCACTATACCTGTATAAGCCGCCGAGCCAAGGATGTAGACATTAATTTCAAAGCCTCAACACGAGGCGCCATCCAACACCTAGCCATTGATGCAACTGGGCTCAAGGTATACGGCGAGGGAGAATGGAAAGTGAAAAAGCATGGAACTGATGGCAAGCGTCGAGTCTGGCGTAAACTCCATCTTGCGGTTGATACAGCCACACAGGAAATTATCGCCGCAGAGCTGACACTATCAGGTGTGACCGATGCGGAAGTACTCCCCAACCTACTCAAGCAAACACGCCGAACCATCAAGGAAATCTCGGGAGATGGTGCATACGATACAAGAGAATGTCATAGAGCGATTAGGGTTAAGAAAGCGACACCTTTAATCCCTCCGCGTGAAGGTGCAGCTTTCTGGGAAAAAGGGCATCCACGTAATCTGGCAGTTGGCTGCCAAAAGCTCTATGGCTCAAATAAAAAGTGGAAACAGAAGTATGGTTACCATAAGCGGTCATTGTCGGAGACCGCGATGTATCGCGTAAAACAACTACTAGGAGCTTCACTCACGCTTCGAAATTACAACGCACAAGTGGGTGAGACTTACGCCATGATCAAAGCAATCAACAAGCTAACTGGGATAGGTATGCCTGAAACTCAGTATGTTGTTTAAAATGCGAGCTATTTAGCTAGCGTTCGCTCTTTAGCTGAATTCGGCAACAAAGCCTATGTCCGATGAGAGTTACCCATTGAAACCTTTCATTGAGCAGGTAATCAGTGAAACGAGAATGCTATCTTACGGTGGCGTCAAGTTTGATGCGAAACATGTGAAAGTCTCAGAGTGTTACATCACATCACAGTACATCTTGTTTAAAATGATCGTCGGCGCTCTTGCTGGTGTTGGGACACAAGAATATAGCAAGATGTCCAAAGACGTCACTTTACCAACTGGAGAAAGCCTAACTGCCGTACTTTCTAAGGGCTACGTTGATTTAATTATTACCTTCATAGCCGAGTGGCTTAAGCCTCAAAAACAAGCATTTGTACACAATCGTTCAGGGTACCAACTATCACCGCAAGTTTGGCAAGCTTTAGGATTAACAATACACAAATTGGTTTCCGATGGCGCATCGAAAAAACAGTTAAAAATAGCAGGAAAAGTTTTAGGGCAGTTGGATTACAGTAAAAATGCTCAGCATTGGAGTAGTTGCTCAGTCATGGAGCTAGACTCAAAAGGGCGAGTGTACAAAAATGCTGCTAACTCGACTCGTCAATTTAGAGTTGGACTGTTTGAGTATTTTATTAATAGAATCACCAACTATCCCCCAAGTAATGCAATACAGAATAAAGTATAGTAGTAAAAAAAGACCTAGGTATACCGAATGCAAAACAATCACAGCCAATACGAAGACCTTTGCCAACGTGTAATTGATAAAGGTGTTTGGATTGAGAACAAACGAACGGGAAAGCGTTGTTTAACAGTTATTAACGCTGACTTTACATATGATGTAGGTGCTGGTGAATTCCCTCTTGTCACCACAAGAAAATGCTTTTGGAAAAGTGCAATAGCAGAAATGCTAGGCTACCTTAGAGGCTACGATAACGCTGCTGACTTTAGAAAATTGGGTACAAAAACATGGGATGCTAATGCGAATTTGAACGAAGCTTGGCTAAATAACCCACACCGTAAAGGTGAAGATGACATGGGACGGGTTTACGGCGTTCAAGGTCGAAGATGGGCTAAGCCAGATGGCGGTTTCATAGATCAATATAAAAAAATCATTGATAACCTAAGCCAAGGCATTGATGACAGGGGAGAAATCTTGTCATTCTATAATGTGGGAGAATTCCATATGGGATGTCTTCGTCCGTGCATGTTCTTACATCAATTTAGCTTACTTGGTGATACTCTATATTTAAACAGCATCCAACGCTCGAATGATCTTCCATTAGGAAACAGTTTTAATGCACCTCAAACATATTGGCTATTGGCTATAACTGCTCAAATTTGTGGACTAAAAGCAGGCAAGGTTTATCACAAAATTGTTAATGCACATATTTATGAAGACCAAGTTGAGTTAATGAAACAACAACTAACAAGAGAGCCTTATGCTCCACCACGGTTAATCATTAACCCTAAAATTAAATCTTTAGAAGACCTCGAAACATGGGTTACCGTTGATGATTTTGAAGTGGTTGATTACCAACATCACGAACCAATAAAATACCCTTTTTCTGTGTAGACAGAATAAAAAATGGGGCAGAGTTAGTGTACTCAAGCTAGGCCCCATTTGTAAGGTAAGCGCCCCATAAACCCACTGGCGCATTATTAGTGAGAAAATTTCCAATGAAGAAGTAATTCTATATCTGTCTCTGATTTGGCCAACCCTTTCATGATTGAAGTGTACAGATGAGTTCCGCCAAATAAGTGGTTGGCGTTCCTTGAGGCTCGCTCAGTTTTACACTGTTAAAATTGACCGTCATATATAACAGCAGAGGTTGTTCAACTTGATAGGGGGGGAGTGCTCAAATCATCAATACCACACCAAGCTCTCGTGGCTCGTTCATACAGGCAATCGTTGGTGTTATGTCATCGGCGAGCATGCTTTCGGTTAGCTCTAATTTTAGCGTTTTATTGATTAAATCATAATTGCTTCATAGTTCTCGGCCCATAGTCGTGAAATCAGATTGATGGAAAGGTTTGTGGTTCACGTTGACCCCACGATGGCAGGATAGTTGAGAGTGTTAGATGTCGTATTTTTCCATTATCTTGTCACACCTGAATATTTCAATCGTCTAATTAACTGTGACTGAAATTTATTGGACTGATTAGGAGAAAGAAATGCTACGAGTAAGTAACGATGTGCCGCGAGCAATGGAGTTTACTACTTTTTCGAAAGTAGAAGGGGTTAGCGATGAGCAGTTGATCAATAGCGTCATGCGGTTTGAGGGCCAATACATGGCTCACCAAGAAGGGATTATATTTCATTGCTTAGTTAGAAACTTGAGTGGTGATTATGCAAATTTGTTTTTTTTTGATGACATGAATTCGTTGAATGAGTTTCCCAAAGGGTTTATGAGCAGTGAAGCTTGTCAGCTGTTTCTAAAGTGTGTGGATAAAGATACTGTAAAAATGCATCACCATACTATTATGAAAAATAATTTTGTAATACCTGAGTTTTTCTCTTGTTTTGAACACGGAACGTTTGCAGTTAAAAAGGATATAGGATTCACAGAAGAAAAATTGCTTTCTATCTCGACTAATCTTGAAAAACAATACTTAGACGCGTTTGACAATACTTTAGGTCATTTCATAGGAAAACTGGATGATGGAAAATATTCTGAACTGGTATTCGGTAAGACCTTTGGCAGAACACGAGAAATCTGCTTCGATTACTTGGGTGTCGATGAAGGGAGGCAACTGATTGATTTATGTGAACCTCAATCATCGAAGTTGGATTTCTGGTATTTGATTGCATAGTTGATCCTATGATCCTATGACCCTATGAGTTACTGGTTTGTTATGACTAAGTTTTGCTAGTAACTCTTTTATAAGTGAGAGATAAATATTGGATTCAATACAGGTACAGTCATTTCTTAATGGTGATCAATCGGCATTGCGAGAGTTAGTAGAAAAGCATTACACGTACACTTTTAATATTTGTCTAAAAATGCTTTATAGCCATCATGATGCTGAAGATGTTAACAATGAAATATGGATTAAAACGATTTCTAAATTGAGTAGTTTCAATTTTAGAAGTTCTTTTAAAACTTGGTTATATAGAATCGCTGTAAATCACATTTTAGATATGAATAAAAAGAGAGTCGAGTTGGCGATCAGTGGTGGATTTGACGGCTATTCAGATAATTTAGCGTCGATGCCTACTAATGAATTGAATGGAGAAGAGCTGATAATACTTAGGGAGTCTGTTGAAGAAGCTAAGATAAGTTGTATGTCAGGGATGTTGATGTGTCTTGACCGAGAGCAACGATTAATTTATGTCATGGGGGACATTTTTAATATAGGTCACTCTCTTGGTAGTGAAATTTTTGGCCTTAGTAGCTCAAATTATCGGAAGAAGCTTTCTAGAGCAAGAGGTGATATGAATAATTTCATGAATGATCAATGTAGTCTCGTCAACAAGAACAACCCTTGTCGTTGTAGTAAAAAAACTAAAGGTTTTATAAACGCAGGTTATGTTGACCCTGATAAATTAGAGTTTACGGCTAATTACAAAGTTAAAATCTACGATAGATTAGCCGATAAATCTGATCAACTTGATACTCTTTCAAGCGCACTCCACACTAAGCTATTTCGAGCACATCCATTTGAAGAGGAAAATGTGAAGGAGGCGTTAGATAAATTGTTTAACAGTGCTGAACTTAGGAATTTATTGCAACTAGATTCATGACTTTTATCGCCGCGAAGTTTTTCATTGCTAATGCTTTGTGCTTGATCCTAAATCATCTGAAATAGCCTATGCATTTATTAATGTATTACACTATTCAAAGGGAATAAAGATGATTAAAGGAAGCTGTTGTTGTGAATAGGTTCAGTTCGAATTAACAGAAGAGCCCAGTATGATGGGGAGTTGCCATTGCAGTCGTTGTCGTAAAGTCGGAGCAAGCTCATTGGCGTTTCTTAAATCTGAAAAATTTAAAATTATTACTGGGGTAGACAAAATTACTATCTTTAAGGAAGAACCACCGTACGAATATGATCGATGTTTTTTCTCGATTTCTGGTACTTCGCTTGGTGAGGTTCTATCGAAAATGGACTCTTTTCCAATAAATGCACACTGTATAGATACTGAGTTTGAGATCGAAAACAAATTTCATGAGTTTGTTTCTGAGAAACCTAGCTGGTTAAAAATTGGCGATAACGCAAAACAATTTAATGAACATCCACATGAATAATAAAAAATATTTATTAGCATTTAAGGTTTGAATGTAAGGAATAAGCTAGAGTTTGTTCGAATTGACATTCTAGCTTATTCTTGTCCGATAACTATCTACCATAGATAGTTATCGCTTAATGTATCTTGATAGGATAACTGATTTAGTTCTGTATCAAAGAAGACTTCGATTAGCCAATCAGGTAAGGGAAGCAATTTAGATACTGCAGCTAGCACATTAGATTAATCTATCGACAAAACAATTTTCCCAGCCCTTCCTCTAACTTCAAGGTATCCGCCCCATGAACCCACGGGGCGACTTGTCAGTGTTTGAAGTTCCAAGGCAGGAGTGCGTCGATATCAGGCTCAGCTTTCGCCAGCTCTTTCATGCACTTGACCATGTAGTCGTAGAGGATAAGACCGTTGGCTTTCGCGGTCTCGATGAAGCTGTAAAGCATCGCGCTCGCATCAGCACCGTTTGGTGTGTTAGAGAACAGCCAGTTCTTCCTGCCAATGACCAGTGGTTTAATTGCGCGTTCAGCGCGATTATTATCAATAGATAAGTGACCATCGTCGATATAACGAATAAGCTTTGACCACTGCCCAAGCGTATATTTTATCGCTTTGCCTAGTGGGCTAGAGCCAATCACCTTCTGGGTCGTCATCCATTGGTAAAGCTCATCCAGTATCGGGGTCTGAAGCCCAATGGAACGAAAACGTACGCTAAGCAAAATCTTCCTGATCTGACGGCTGTTTAAGCGGTCTTAACTCACCATTTAAAACCTGTTCGGTCAATGTAAATGAGTAATGCCCCAACATATTTACATGCTTACGACTGAGTGGTGATAGCCTTGCAATGTCTTCATCTTTTAGTGTTTCACCTTGCCGTTCTATGTGCTCTAATGCAGCTTGCATATACATGGTGTTCCACAGTACAACGGCATTAGTGACTATGCCAAGCGAACCCAATTGATCTTCTTGCCCTTCTCGGTAACGTTTGCGGATTTCACCGCGTTGACCGTGACAAATGGCTCTGGCTACGGCATGACGACTTTCGCCTCGGTTTAATTGGGTTAGAATTCTGCGTCGATAGTCTTCGTCATCGATGTAATTCAGTAAATATAATGTCTTATTGATACGGCCAGCTTCGATAATGGCTTGGGCCAGACTTGATGGACGGTCACTTTTGAGTAATGACCGAATCAGTTCTGATGCCTGCACTTTCCCTAGTTTAAGAGAGCCGGCAATACGCATCATGTCATCCCAGTGAAGCTCAATTTTTTGAGGATTTACGCAGCTCCGAGCTAGCTCATCGAGTACGCCGTAATCCGCTTCTTTATCTACACGCCAAAATACCGATTCACCCGCATCGGCTAATCGTGGCGAAAATTGATACCCCAACAACCAGAATAAACCAAATACCATGTCACTGGCTCCGGCGGTATCCGTCATGATCTCAGTGGGGTTTAATCCGGTTTGCTGTTCCAGTAATCCTTCCAATACGAATATGGAGTCTCGTCGTGTTCCTGGTATAACGATTCCGTGAAATCCAGAAAATTGATCGGAGATGAAGTTATACCATGTGATACCACGGCTGGAACCAAAGTATTTTCGGTTTGCTCCTGAATTGACGGTTCTTACTGGTGTGATAAATCGCATCCCGTCAGCAGAGGCAACTTCTCCTCCGCCCCAATGCTTAGCTAGCGCAAGAGTAGACTGAAAATCGACAAGTTTCGCATTGGCTTTTACTAACGTTTCAGCACGTAAATAATTTTGTTTAACCCAACTGAGTCGGTGTCTGGTCAAGGCGGGGATATGAGATTTTATCAGTGGCTCTAAGCCGATATTGCAAGCTTCGGACAGTAACACGGCGCAGATACTTACCGTTAAATCATTAGCACGAGCATTGGATTCGCTAATATGGGTAAACTCATCGGCAAAGCCAGTATGAGCATTGATTTCAAGTAGCAGTTCTGTGAGGTCTATGGCAGGAAGTAGCGCCTCCACTTGTTTGGATAAGCCTTGTAAACTCGGAGGGTTATCCAGTCTATCAATATTTGTGATGGTCAGAGCCGGTCGTTTCCTCGAGATATCAATATCCACCGAACCATTATCGTCAAAATTTGCGGTAACCTGATGATAGGTTGTATCCAGTTGCCTGACTAACGCATCGATGGCTTCTTTTGCGTTTAGCGGATGTCCCAGTGATCGACAGACCTGAATTCGGTTGGACTGCCACTCTTGCCCCTGCAAAAGTTTGGCTCTCGGATCGCCCCAGCGATCGCTGTTTTCGACATAGATATCTCGTCGGCGCAAGCTATCCTGTAATTTATCCAAAAAACCCAGTGTGTAGCCTCGTTTAGTCACCCGACCATCTTTATCTAATACCAATCGCTTCCATGGATTAGATACGATATCCACTGGCGCATCATCAAGAATTTGTTTTTTTGAGTCGAGTAGTTGCGCTAAGTACTGGTGAACTTCAAGCGTTTTGTCTCCCGCAGGAGCGGCGGAAAATTCGATATCACGGAGCAGTTTTGGTAGAAAACGTCGAACTCGCCCGTACTGTTCAACCATCTCTTCATGAAAATTGTCATCATAAGGTCGGGCTAACTCGTGTACGGTAGAAATAGATTGCGCTAGCTTTTCCCGTGAAAATTTAGCAAAGACTGACGGACGTAGCGACTCATCATCTAAGTTGTCGTCTAGCAGCAGAGCACAAACTTTGGCTAAAGCTAGTGCAGATTTATCTAAATCTTTCAGAGTACGAAGACGCTTTTTCTGTCCTAATTTCTTCGCTTCGCCAGCGATGTTGGTAATCAAAAGATCCAGTACATCCAATGCTTCATCTAATGCAATAATTTCATAGGCTTTCACAAAAGCCACGAGTATCGCAGTACGTTTAGTCTCCGGCATACGGCCTATTTTGTATGCTGAGATCATTCCAGCATGGCGGGCAATATGCTTAAACCGGACGGGAGGAATACCAGTAAAATCCAGTTCAGTTATCCCATAGGTTTGAAGTGCTTTGTAACGTTCAATGGCCTCATTAAATGCAGGGCCACTGACATTGACCGGCCCCTTACGAAAACGGTCGAAGTGTGATGTTCTGGCTGTTTCAGGAATTTGTAGTAAGGAGTCCAATCTAGCTTGCTGCTCCGAATTTGGGAGGCTGGATAGTTGCTGCCACAATCGGTTTTCTGCTCGGTCTCTGATTTGTGAAATCAAGCGCGTTAGCGTTGACGCACCTGGCAAAAGGATTTTGTGTTGGACCAGCCATCCGGTAGCTAAATCAAACAGTAAACTCGGGCGTTCATTACTGATCCAACTCCGGCTATAGAGGAGGCGGGATAACCGGAATGACCACGGCCAAACAAACTCACGATAACCATATTGATTGCGGATCAGAGCGGTATGCTCGCGGCGTGTGGTTTCGCGCTGAGAATAATCAGACAAAATACCAATATTGGTTATATTCAGTTGCCTTGCGACAAACCATTGGGTATTCGTTGGGACTTGACTTAAATCGATTAAGAAAGTACCAAGAAAGCGAACACAACCTAATTGCAGAGCGACTCCAAATCGATTGTGTTCACCACGTCTTTGTGTAATAAAAGCTAAATCAGCCTCGTCCAAATGGAAATACCGCGCCAATTGAACATCATTCGGCTCCCCATTAAATTGCCCGTAACTATTTTTTTGTTCAGTGGTTAAAAAATCTACGGGCATAGACAGAACCTCTTATTGGTTACACAAACTCAAATCGGTGACGTATTGTTTTCCCATTTCCGGCATGTAGCCATGAGGAACTTTAATAAATATCTGGATGGAAATGCCGCAATGGTTCCATTTGCTGATGAAGAATACGGATTATGTAAACACTATGAGGTTGTGAGCGATAAAAAATAGCACGTTTATGGTGATCGTGGCGGCGAAGCCCTTCGGCAATTTCAAGGCACTCGTAACCCATCAAAGGTTGTTCTGCAAGCGTTAGCAAAACGTCATGCATACTGTCTGTATAAGCATCCGCTTGCTCTATGCCAAAGTTCAATAGGGTGTATTCAAAGATATGCTCAAAGTCTTCTGCGGCGAGGTTGAAGGTTTTGAACCACGCAAGCCTGTGCCCATTTCAATTTTGAACTACGTGCCAAAGCACAAGCGTCAACAGAAGGACTAGTAGATAACAGCCGCCCACATTACACCTCTATCAGCCATTGCGCTAAACAGATTGAAGCCGCTTTTAAGGTTGATCGCGACTTTCCAAGGAATGCCGCGATCAACCCGCTACTAGATCTAAAACCTAGTAAGTCCTGTAAATCGGCCACTTAACAAGTCTTGCTCATTTAATAAAGTATTCGATAACAGGTCATACGATCCTCCACTCTTATCAAACACCTTTAGATGGTTCTGAGTGTTTAGAGTGTATACAGAGGTAATACCGGTTAAGAATGATACCGTGTTCCATTGTCGATTCGCGTCACTACCCGCTTCCGTTGCGACCAACGCTATAAAGCCTGTTACATGAGAAATGTCGGTAAATCTCGCTGACAGATAGCCAACTGGGTCTGTTTTAAGATTTTTTATTGGACTTAAATACTTACCACCTAAAGCGCCAAAAGCAGAACTGGAAAAATGACCAATACGCATTGCTAAGTCACTATTGTAAGAGTTCTTGCCTAGATGGTTCATTGTGTTAAATGCAATACCTGCGGAGGCACTAGATATACCAGCTACGATACTCGCGCCTGTAAATACCGCTTGGCGTAAAGTGATCATGTTATCGAAATATGGATGATTTCGTTCCACACGGGAGAGAGTTTTGACAACTTTACCCTTAGCAATGGCCTTACCTAGCTGTCCAGCCCCTTTAACACCATACCCTACGCCAGCAATTGCTAGTGAGAAACCCAGTATTTTGCCTATTGTCTGCAGAGCCTTAGGGGCGTTTGGTTGCATTGATAAAGCCGTCACTGTAGAGATAGGAACGGAGCCCAATTCAGCTAGTGCGGATTTCGCTACAGCAAGGCCTAACTGTGCTCCCGCTTTAGGTGCTGCTGCCGCTATCCCTATTCCGCCAGTGATAAAGCCAACCCCCGCACCAATTAACACCTGCTTCCAATCAAATTTGTGCTCTGGGTTTATCGCCATCTGAATACCTTCGGCAACGGCAGATACCGCAGCCCCAACCAC